>CAYSHR010000035.1:0-649 GCA_964430795.1 uncultured bacterium | reverse complement strand
TTCTGGAACGAAGCTCTCATCCTTTGCCAACTCTCTGTAAATCATAGCCAGTTTATAGGCTACCAGCTTTGTAGCGCCGGCGTCAGCAACCTGGTGGCTTATTTTCAATATCACCCGGTCATAAGTTTCGCCGGATAATAAAAGAGCGAATAATCGAGGTCCTGTTGTAATTGAGATTCTCTGAGCTAGAAAATCTTTTTCAGCTTTCTCAAGGAGATCATCATCCCCTTTGGCTACTTTCAAAAATTCTGTTTTGTCCAATTCCAGGGCTGACAGTCTTTTCCAATATGGAAAAATCCATCTTGGCACAAAAGCGCATCCTAATATTGGCTCAGCGTCCACACAAAGCCTCATGGCTTTTGTGAATCTGCCGGCATTAAACCGACTGTCAAATTCCATATTCATATGAATAGTGGTGATATAGATGGAGCGCTGGGCATAGAGAAATTTGTCAAAAGTCGTAGCTGGATAAGTCGTACTTTTATTGTTCATATTTGGGCAAAATGCCGGAAAAGCTAAAACAGCAGATCAAAGATACCGGCGCCTTTCTGACCACAGATAGTACCGCTGTCATCGTCGTCATCGTCATCGGGTGCGGTATCGTCGTCATCGTCGGGTACGGTATCGTCGTCGTCATCGCCATAGTGAT
>CAYSHR010000034.1:0-13816 GCA_964430795.1 uncultured bacterium | reverse complement strand
AAAAGAACGTAACTGGAGAAATATCCAAAGCAAAGGATTAAAAGACCTCTACGACCGTTTTTCTGGTATTCCATGTTTTACAACCTGTGGATTATTGGAACAGTGCTGGGATTATAAAGGTTTTTTCCTAATTGTCCAGCGGGGTAAACAAATGAAAATAAACAAAACTCGATTTATATTGATTTTTCAAATCCCTTCTGAAATGATATTCAGGTCCATGGGGTGCTTGCCCATATGGGGTTGGCTGAGAAAATACCCTTTGAACCTGATCCGGGTAATTCCGGCGTAGGGAGACAATAACTTAATAAAGTTCCAATCGTCTCCTTTTCAGGGAGATTTTTTTTTGATATGAGGAAAAAGATGACTCTTTTAGAACGAGCCCAAGAAGGGCGCATTGACGCTGACATAAAAACTATAGCCAAAGATGAAGGATATGATCCTAAGATCATCCGGGATAAAATCGCTTCAGGTCGTATTGTCATTCCAAAAAACCGGCTTAGAAGCTTCCATCCGGTGGGTATTGGCGATGGATTATCCACAAAAGTAAACGCCAATATCGGCGCCAGTCCGAGCCATCATGACCTTGAGGAAGAATTATGTAAACTGAAGGTATGTATAGACGCCGGTGCCCACTCTGTTATGGACTTATCTACTGGAGGCGACCTTCTGGAAATTCGGAGGAAGCTTCTGGAGGCGTGCCCTGTAATGATGGGCGCGGTGCCAATCTATTTTCTTTCAGCCCAACTGGCGAAAAATAATAGAAACGTAAATGATTTTACAGTTGATGAGCTTTTCCAGGCAATTGA
Source organism: uncultured bacterium (assembly GCA_964430795.1). Lineage (GTDB taxonomy): Bacteria > Lernaellota > Lernaellaia > JACKCT01 > CAYSHR01 > CAYSHR01. The sequence continues at coordinate 13,010 of CAYSHR010000034.1, read as the reverse complement.
AAAACAATGCGAGAGCGGCATAGACTACATAACGGTTCACTGTGGCACAACTCTTTCAAGCTTAAAACAGATCCAGAATTCGAATAGAGTCCTTGGGATTGTAAGTCGAGGTGGAAGCATAATCGCCTCATGGATGGAGAAAAATCAGCGGGAAAATCCATTGTATGAATATTATGATCGCCTTTTGGAAATCACTCACGAATATGATGTCACCCTCTCTCTGGGGGATTCTTTGAGGCCCGGTAGTGTTGTTGACGCTACAGATAGAGGACAGATCGAGGAATTGATCACCCTTGGCGATCTGGCAAAAAGAGCCAAATCAGCAGGTGTGCAGGCAATGATTGAAGGGCCTGGGCATGTACCCCTTAATCAGGTCAAGGAGAATATCAAGCTTGAAAAGAGTCTTTGCGACAACGCTCCTTTCTATGTTTTGGGACCATTAACCTGTGATATCGCTCCGGGGTATGATCACATAACCGCGGCCATCGGCGGCGCCCTGGCTGCCTGGGCCGGAGCGGATTTTCTCTGTTATGTAACAAGCGCCGAGCACTTGAGGCTTCCCGATCTTTCTGAAGTCAGGGAAGGAGTAATTGCCGCGAGAATCGCCGCTCATTCCGGCGATATCGCCAAAGGAATTCCCGGCGCCATTGAAAAAGACCGGGCCATGAGTGAAGCTCGCAGAGACCTTGATTGGGAAAGGATGTTCAAGCATGCCATTGACCCTGTTGTCGCTAGAGAGAAAAGGGAACAGAGCGAAGAGGCGGGCAACAAGGTATGCTCAATGTGCGGTGAACTGTGCGCCATTAAAACATATAACGAAGCGGTAAAAAAATGAAAAAAATAACTGTGACGGTTAACTCAAAACCCATGGATGTGGCCGTTGGCGCGACCTTTAATTCGCTGCTGGATAAGCTGAATCTTCCCAAAAATAATTTGGCGGTGGAATACAATGGTAATTTTCTAAATCCCGACGCTGATGCCGACTTCAACCTTGCCGATGGCGACAGACTGGAAATCGTTCGTTTTGTTGGTGGTGGGTGATTTATAACCGGAGGTGACAGTGCCAGCGTTAAAAAAACTTATAATCGATGGCGTCGAGCTTTCGAGTCGGCTTTTTATTGGAACAGGTAAATTCCCATCCCCTGAAGTAATGGCAAAAGCGGTAAAGGCGTCGGCAACTGAAGTTGTGACTGTCGCCCTGAGAAGAGTTGATCTGGAAAACCCGGAAGACGCGACATTATCCGCCCTGGACTTTTCCAAATATAAGCTTCTGCCAAATACATCAGGCGCGCGAAACGCGAAAGAGGCCATAAGATTGGCTAAAATGGCCAGGACCGCCTCCGGTACAAACTGGATCAAGCTTGAAGTTACTCCGGAGCCGAACTTTCTTTTACCCGACCCCATTGAAACATTGGAAGCCGCGGCTGCCCTTGTAAAAGACGGATTTGTTGTGCTTCCATACATTAACGCCGATCCGATTCTGGCAAAGAGGCTCGAGGAAGCGGGATGTGCGACGGTTATGCCCCTGGCCGCGCCCATTGGCTCTAACAGGGGAGTAAAAACTAGGGACTTAATTGAGATAATAATTTCTCAGGCCAATGTCCCTGTTATCGTTGACGCTGGATTGGGAATGCCCTCTCATGCCGCCTTGGCCATTGAGATTGGCGCTGCCGCTGTTTTGGTAAATACGGCTATCGCCATTGCAGACGATCCGGTAAAAATGGCCGCGGGGTTCAAACTGGCTGTGGAAGGAGCTGTTCAAGCTGTGGAAGCCGGTCCTGGAGGCGAAAGTAAAATGGCCAGAGCCTCAAGCCCTCTTACCGGATTTCTTGGGAAGGATAAGTAGCTTTGGGCTTTTTCGCGGAATTTGAACAACTGAGCATGGACAGGCTCAGAAGAGACCTTGAAAACGTTGACAGAAAAATGGTGGAAAATGTCCTTTCAAAAGACTACTTGTCTCCTTCTGATTTCCCTGTTCTTTTTTCAAAAACCGCTGAGTTCTATCTTGAACAGATGGCTCTTAAAAGCGCCGCCATTACCAGTCGTCGATTTGGAAAAGTAATCAATCTTTACGCCCCTCTTTATTTATCAAATGAGTGCGTTAATCAATGCGCCTATTGCGGCTTTTCAAAATCCAATGACATTTTGCGAATTACTCAACCGATTGAGAAAGTGATTGAAGAGGGAGATTTTCTCTGGGCTGAGGGGTTCAGGCACATACTTCTTGTGTCCGGTGAAGCGCCAAGGTCGGTTGGGCAACATTATCTAACGGATATCATTAAAAACCTTCACGGCAAATTCGCCTCCATCTCCCTTGAGATTTACCCACTGGATAGGGCGGGATACGAAAAAATGGGGCAAGCCGGCGCTGATGGTCTTACATTGTACCAGGAAACCTACTGCCCTGATCTGTATGGGAGTCTTCACTCTAAAGGACCAAAAAGAGATTTTGCGGTCCGCCTTGACGCTCATGATCACGCAGGCCGGACCGGATATCGTTCTTTGGGCATCGGCGCCCTTCTGGGCCTTGGGGACTGGCGCCTGGAGGCTCTGCTTCTGGCTTATCATGGGAGATACCTGACAAAAAAATACTGGAGAAGTAAAATCGCCGTGAGTTTTCCAAGAATCAGAAAAGCTCCTGGAGGATTTACTCCCCCCTGCCCTGTTTCGGACACCCAATTGATACATTTGATGTGCGGATTAAGATTAATTCTACCGGATTGTGAACTGGTAATCTCCACAAGAGAAGAACCATCCTTTAGAGACAACATCATCGGCCTTGGCGTTACCAGAATGAGCGCCGGGAGTAAAACCAACCCAGGTGGTTACATCAGCCATGAATCATCAGGCAACCAGTTTCATGTTCAGGATGAAAGATCAGCAAAAGAGGTAGCCGCCATGATTTTAAATAAAGGGCATGAACCCATCTGGAAAGACTTTGATAAGGAGTTTGTCGGCTATTAACTAAGTTCCATAATAAGAAATTTTTCATTGTAAAAAGGCTTCAAATCGTTTATTTGGTTGTTGATCGAAAATGACAATACTTTTGTTGGATAGAGGTTATAATTGCCTTTTGGAAGAGTTGAAAAAGTCGCGCTGCTGGCTATTTGCGTAAGCATCCTTCTTGTCGCCATCAAATCGTTTCTTGCTTACATCAGCGGCAGCGTCGCCATTATCGCAGATGCCTGGCATTCGGTGGCTGACGTGATGATATCCCTTCTTGTTCTGGCAAGCGCGGTTATCACCGGCAGAAAATGGAAACACGCTTCAATCATTGAGAATATCGTCGCCCTTTTTATTGCCGTTATTATCTTGGCTGGCGCTTTATTTCTAGTAATGGACAGCCTTTCGGCCAATAAACCCGAACCGATAAATTATCTCCCGGTAGTACTTATCGGCGCGGTTATCTGCGCCGCTATTTCCAGGCTTATTGGAATGTACGAAATCAAAGTCGGGCGCCGGGAGGACTCTCCGGCCATGATTGCCGACGGCCGCCATTCCATTATGGATGTGTACACAACCTTGGTTGTCATTGTGGGTCTTTTAGGACATTTGATAGGTTTGCGCCTGGATCTTATCGCCGCGTTAATGGTGGTTCTTTTTATCGTTGAACTCGGCCTTGAAGTAGCTTTTTTAGGCGTCACCGGGCTGGTTCGAAAAAAAGCTTTTACTGAGCAAAATAAAGGGCGGGCTCACAATCTTTTTAGAAAAATAAAAATATTATCTCAAAAATTGATCAAACTTGTAACCGGCAAAGAGGTGGCTGTTTCGGCAAGAGTTTTTGCCGAAAAATTGACTTTATATAAAAAACATATAAAAGCTTTTTCTTTCATAATTATAACGGCTGTATATTTTCTGAGCGGATTCTATACGGTAAACGCCCATCAGACCGCACTTACAACCTTGTTTGGAAAAGTAAATAGCGATTGGGCGGAACCCGGTCTTCATTATGTTTTGCCCTTCCCAATGGGCAAAGTCCACAAGGTGGATACTACCTTTGTTCACCGCCTGGAAATTGGATTCAGAACCGCGGAATCGGGTTTTGATAATGGAATCAGCGTATCAAGAAGCGCCTTTGAATGGCACAGCCTCCACAAGTCCGGTAGATATAGAAAAATGATCGATGAGGCAATCATGCTTTCGGGAGATGAAAACCTGATTGATATTAATGCCGTTATTAAATACTCGGTAACTGATCCAAAAACCTTTCTATTTAATTTTGAGAACCAGGTTGGTCTTATAAGAGGATTCTCGGAAAACGTAATGCGGGTCATTGTAGGCGCAACACCCATTGATATCCTGCTTTCTGGACTTCGCAGTGATATCGAAAAACAGACCGTTGCCCTTCTCCAAGCTCAGGTTGATCAGATAAACCTGGGAATTAAAATCATTTCCGTGGAGTTGCAGGATGTTCATCCTCCTGTGGAGGTTGTTAGAGCCTTTAGGGATGTAGCCAGCGCCAAAGAAGAGAAATCCCTGCTAATAAACAATGCCATGGCCGATCATAACCAGCGGATTCCCGCGGCGAGAGCCAAAGCTGTAAAGATGATCCAGGAGGCCGAAGGTTACAAGATGTCAAAAGATGATCACGCCACTGGGGAAGGTTCAAGATTCATCGACCTCGCTAAAGAATACGGCGACGCCAAAGGCGTTACAAGTTTCAGGCTCTATATCCAGGCTATGGAGAAATCCCTGGCAAAGCGAAGAAAATATATCGTAAGCCCGACCTTGGAACCGGGAGCTTTGGATTTGCGAATTTTCTCAAGAAAGAAATCAATAAAAAAAACCGATGTTAAAACCCAAACCGAGTAGAAAAGCTATGGAGAAAAGATAAAAACCATGAGACGAATAATTTTTGGACTGGTTATAGCCCTACTATTTTTGGCGACCCTTTTTTCTATTATATACACTGTTGACGAAACCCAGGTTGTTATCGTCAGTCAGTTTGGCAACCCGGTTCTGGTTGTGGATGAGCCGGGGCTCCATTTCAAGCTGCCGGCGCCCATGCAGACTCTGATTCGTTATGACAACAGGATAATGGTCTTTAACGCCCGTCCTTCGGAATACCTGACCAAGGATAAAAAAAATATTGTGGTGGAAAGTTTCGCCTGCTGGAAAATAAAGGATGCTAGAAAATTCCTGCAAACCGTTAAAAATCGCGTTGGCGCCCAATTTAGACTGGGCGATATGGTGGCTTCGGAAATCGGCGCCGCCTTGGGCACCATTCCTCTTCACGCTCTGATCTCCACCAACCCTGAAGATGTTAAGCTCGGGGAAATAATGAAAGAGGTAAATACAAACTGCGCGACAAAAGCTCTGAAAAACTATGGTATTGAAATTGTAACTGTAAAAATTAAAAGACTGAATTTCCCCAACATGAATAAAATCGCGGTTTACAGCAGGATGAAGTCGGAAAGAAAAAGAATTGCCAAACTCTATCGAGCCGAGGGAAGGCAGGAGGCCGCGAATATTCGAGCCAAAACCAACAAAGAGGTTACGGAAATCCTTTCAGAAGCTTACAAAAACGCTGAGATAATCAAAGGCGAGGGAGACGCCAGGGCCGCGAATATCTACGCGAAGGCCTACAAAAACGACCCCGGGTTCTATAAGATGATCCGCACCCTGGAATCATACGAAAATTTTTTGGACAAGCAGACAACTGTTATCCTATCTTCCGACGCCGAATTGCTTAAGTTTCTTGGCAAAGGAAGCGGCCAATGAACATGAATATCCTTAAGGATAAAAATCCGATATCTTCCACCGTTAAAATTGTTCTTGTATTATCCCTGGTGATGTGGATTATTTCGGGAACCTACGTAATAAAAGCTGATGAAGCCGGCGCGGTTAAACGTTTTGGAAAGATGGTTCCGGTTTCGGTAACGCCTGGCATCCATTATCACTTCCCCTACCCTATAGATTCGGTTATCCGTCTTCCAGTGACAAAAGTAAACAGCCTGGCCATTGGTTTTAATCCTGAAATTGATGATGAACTTGATCTGACAACAAGTGAAATGTCGGAATTCCTAACCGGTGATGAGAATATAATTCATTGCCAACTCACAGTTCAATGGTCAATATCCGATCCTATCGCCTACTTATCCTCATCAGATGACCCTGTTAAATTATTGAACTATCTGGCCCAGACCATAATTATGAGAGAGTTAGGAAAGACATCAGTTGACGGCGCGTTAACAAAAAACAGAAACAGCATTTTAAACAATGTAAAAACCGCCCTGGATCACCAACTTAATATAATGAATATCGGTATTGGAATAATCACTGTCGATTTGAACAGAATGATGCCGCCCTATAGTGTCGCTGCCGCTTTTAAGGAAGTCGCCAGCGCCCGGGAAGAGGCGGCCAGCTTGATCCATGACGCCGAAGGGTATCAGAACGAAGCCAAACCCAAGTCCCTGGGCGACGCCCATAAAATGCTTACCGACGCGAAAGCTCATCATAATAAAGTAATCAATATGGCCCAGGGAGACGCCCAGAGATTTTTACTTCTTTTAGCCGAATACAGAAAAAGCCCTGCCCTTACCCGCCAAAGGCTCTGGCTGGAAACCATGGAAAGGGTCTACCCGAAAATGAGCAAATATATTTTAGGGACAAAAAGAGCTGAAAAAACCTCTTCCATTACACTTTTTACAGATGAGCAATAATCTTTTTAGCCAAAGTTATTTCAAAAGCTCAAACTCTTTCAAAAATACAGATTTTACCCATTCCGCCGCCTACGCACATTGAAGCCGCGCCAACAGAAAGGTCTCGCTTGATCATTTCATAAAGGAGGGAGATTATTACTCTGATGCCTGTGGCGCCCACAGGATGCCCAAGAGCAACCCCTGAGCCGTTGACGTTGGTTATGCTTCTGTCAAGGTCCAGAAGTTTTTCACAAGCCAGATACTGGGCCGCGAATGCCTCGTTAAGCTCGATAAGCTGCAAGTCGGACAATTCCATTTTTGCTTTTTTCAACGCTTTTTTAAAGGCGGGTACAGGACCATAACCCATAAGCTCGGGTTCAACACCGGCTACCGCGTGGGCAACCAGCCTTGCCATTGGTTTCAGTCCCAACTCCTTTGCTTTTTCCTTACTCATTATAATAAGGGCGGCGCCGCCGTCATTAATCCCCGAGGAATTACCCGCGGTGACAGTGCCGTCTTTTTTGAATGCGGGTTTCAATTTGGCAAGCTGATCAATGGTCAGGCCAAAACGGGTGTGTTCGTCTTTATCAAATACTTTCGGATCGCCCTTTCTTTGTGGGATTTTTACAGGTACAATTTCATCTTTGAATCTCCCAGATGAAGTGGCGGCTTCGGCCCTGTTATGGCTGCTAAGGGCAAGCTCATCCTGCTCCCGCCTGCTTATGTCAAATTTCTCAGCCAGGTTTTCCGCCGTAATTCCCATCATTATCCCCTGAATTGGGTCGGTAAGACCCTGCATAAGCATATCAACGGCTTTGACGTCAAACATTCTGGCGCCGAATCTCATGTCATATAGGGCATAAGGAACGCGGCTCATGTTCTCAACACCGCCGATCAGAACAGCATCGCATTCTTCAGTCATAATCTGCTGGGCGCCAAAAACAAAAGCCTGCATGGAGCTTGAGCATTGGCGCTGGATTGTCGCCGCCGGCGTAGTAAAAGGTATTCCCGCTTCAAGAGAGATGCACCTGGCGATATTGATCTCATCTGAGCGCATCATGCAGTTTCCAACAAGAACGTCGTCAAAAACCTCGGCATCAACTTTTGCCCTTTTCATTGCCTCTTTTACTGCGATAACTCCCAATGTCCAGGCAGAGACATCTTTTAATGATCCACCATAACCGCCAATGGCCGTCCTCGCGCCATCAATAATCCAAACTTCTTTCATTCAAAACTCCTTGAAAAACCGGTGTGCCGCCGGCGCCAATAACCCGACGGCAAATTTGCCATGGATAGAAACCGGTGTGCCACCGGCAACAAAAACCCGACGGCACATTTGTCGTGGATAGAAACCTGTTGCGACAGGAAGTAGGAAACAAAAATAAAATCATGCTGAATTCTCCATTTGCGTCCCTTTCCCCCTGGCTCATATTGGGGAATTCTCATTGAAACTTTTATTGTAAATAAAATATTTCTGAATCGTTATACTTTTTGAGAGAGCTCAACCAGCACCCCGCCTGAGCTTTTAGGATGTACAAAGGCGATCAGGTTTCCATGGGCGCCTTTTCTTGGGGTTTCATCCACAAGCTTGAATCCCTTCTCTTTCATCTGGGCCAATGCCTGGTGAATATCATCCACGTCGTAACAGATGTGATGAATTCCCATGCCCCGTTTTTCAACATGTTTCGCTATGGGGGAGTCTTGGCTGGTTCCTTCAAGAAGCTCAATCCAGGTTTCGCCGACTTTAATAAACGCGGTCATGACCTTCTGGTCCGCAACTTCAACTTTGTGGTCAATGACAAGACCAAGACCTTCGGTGTAGAAAGGCGCCGCATCATCAATTTTATTGGTGGCGATACCGATATGATCTATCTTTTTCAGCATGTTCCATCCTTTCATATAACATTAACGAGAGGGCAGATACTCCATGGGATTAACCGGATTTTTAATAATCCGAATTTCAAAATGCAAAGTTGGCGTCGTGGCGCGACCCGAGGATCCTACTTTGGCTATGACCTGCCCTTTTGTAACCAGGTCTCCCTTTGAAACAAGGTTTTCGCTGTTATAAGCGTATACAGTCACAAAATTATACTTATGTTTCACAACAACCATATTTCCATAGGCTGGAAATTTATCCGAAGCGAGAATCACTTCTCCATCAGCGCTTGCCACAATTGGAGACCCTAAAGGAGCGCCGATGTCAAGGCCATCATTAATCCTGCCGTTGGAACTTTTGCCAAAATATGAAACTACAACTCCTTTTACAGGCCATATAAATTTTATTTTCGCCTTAATAGCCCGGACAGGCGTTGGCGTATTCTTATTTCTGATTTTATCCACCGCCGCGCTGGTCGAATTATTTGAGGTTTTGGTCTTGGTCTTGGTTTTACCGGTTGATTTTCCCGAGCGAGGTATTTTCAACCTTGTACCGATTTGGAGTCTGGTAGGATCGTTGATATCATTCTCTTCCATTATTTCATCCTGGGGCACTCCATATTCTTTTGAAAGAGAATAGATCGTATCTCCCTGTTTTACAGTGTGATAATACCCGCAGCCTGAAAAAAGAAAAACAGAGATTAGAAAAAAAATAAAAATGAAACTTATTCTTCTCATATTATCCTATCTCGCTTATCGCTTTTTGAACCGCGAGTATGGGGTCCGGTTCAATAATAACACCTTTTATATCCCAACCTTTCAGGCAAATCACAGGTTTTTTCAATTTCAGCCCAATGGATATTTCCGACAGAGTGCCAAAAGAACCCGAAACAGCGATTAAAGCGTCGGCGGAATGAGCGATAAACACATTTCTCGCGTGCCCCGCGTTTGTAACTATTTCATAATCAACATATCTATTCGCGGACCCTTTTTTTGACCCGGGCAGAATTCCAATGGTTACACCATCCGCCTCTTTGGCGCCATGGCAGGCGCCCTCCATTACTCCGGCAAGACCTCCGCAAATCAGAACCGCGCCCTTTTTCGCGATGTTCTTTCCTACTTCATAGGCAAGAGAATAGATATTTTGGTCGCAACTTCCCGCGCCTATTACACCAATTTGAAGAACCATGCCGGCGCCTTTATTTGAACAAAACCTTGATGGCGATAAAACCAAGGACCAGAAGCACCATAAATATAATTGTCAGCAAGTTAAAGTACTTGTCAATAAAAGTTTTCATCTTTTTACCGAAGAAGAAAATCAATCCACCAACAAGAAAAAATCTCGCGCTTCTACTGAGGCTGGAAACTATCACGAAGGTCAAAAGCCCCATGGGTTTTAATCCTTTAATAGTCTCGGCAAGGGTTCGGCCTTTCTCCATTGCCTGGGGATCATCGCCAAAAGACCTGGCCAGATCAGCCATTGGAACCGAGACGGTTCCACCGGCCACCGCGTCAAAAAATCCTGTAGCGATTGTAAACAGCTTATAAGGTATCGGGGTAAAGCCGGCGGCGGCAAGGGCAAGAATGGCCGATTCAGTATACTTCTGAGCAATCAACCCGATTTTATCCCAAAGGTGATATGACTCGATAATCGGCTTGCCGATAACATCAAAGCCCCAATAGCCGATATAGTAACCGAAAATCCCTCCCAAAACGCTTCCAACCGCGCACGCGGCGGCGTAATGAAAAGATTTCCTGGTCATGCCAAGGCAGATTATAATCAACAGGGCGTCAGGAGGTATGGGAAAGAAACTTGATTCAGCGAAAGCCAGGATCGCGAGAGCCGGAACAGCGTATGGAGTCTCGGCCCAATGTAGAGTCCAGTCATATAATCGTTTTATAATTCCCTTTTTTTCTGGTTCACTTTTATCCGATTCCTTTTCAGAATTATTTGAGTTAATGGTTTTCTCCTCTCTTTATTCCTGCCAGCCGTCCCTGCCGATTAGCTTTACAAACCGGCAGCCACCATGTTTTTTCTTCTTGGTTCTTCCAAATCTTTTTCGTACTAAATAGAGTTCCTGTGTATGCTCATCACCTACAGGTATTACCATTCTTCCCTTATCCGCCAGTTGGTCAACAAGAGCGTCAGGAATATCAGGACTTCCCGCGGTAACAATTATCGCGTCATAAGGCGCCTGCTCAGGCCAGCCCAAAGTTCCATCAGCCACCCTGACAAGAACATTCTGCAAACCAATCTCTGATAAAAGCTTTTCAGCTTTCCAGGCAAGATTCTTTATCCTCTCCATGGAAAAGACCTGGGACGCCATCTGAGCCAGAATAGCGGTCTGATAACCGCACCCTGTTCCAAGCTCCAATACTTTTTCGTTGCCTTTAAGTTCCAAAAGCTCAGTCATCAACGCCACCATGTATGGCTGGCTGATAGTCTGCCCGTCACCTATTGGCAAGGGGTTATCGTCATAAGCTCTCTGTTTTAAAGAATCCGCGATAAAGTTCTCTCTGGGAATTTTCGACATAGCCAGAATCAATCTCCGGTCGGAAATTCCCCTGGTTATAAGCTGGCTTTCCACCATTTTCTTTCTTGCTTTGCTGTAATCTTTTACCATTCCCGCTCCAGAAGCCGGGAATAATAATTATGATCAGTAAAGTCAAGGTGAATTGGTGTTACCGAAATATGGCTTTGAGATACCGCGAGGATATCACTGTTTTCAATTGGCTCGAATCCAAGCTCCAGACCACCAACCCAATAATATTTTTCCCCTCTGGGATCAACTCTCTCAACTACTTCAGTACTGTGAATATAGCGTCCCTGCTTAGTCACCTTTACATCACCTATTTCAGATAATGGTAGATTCGGAATATTAACATTTAACATTGCGCCATTGGGCATGCCATCTTTGAGAATTATCTTCCCAATCTTCCGGGCAAAGAACTCTCCTGTCTCCCAATGATATCCGGTGGCGCCGTTAATGGAAACAGCCAATGAGGGTATTTTATTTAATACAGCTTCCATGGCCGCGCCCACGGTACCCGAATAAGTCAGATTTTGACCCATGTTACCTCCACTGTTTATTCCCGAGGCAACCAGATCGAAATCCACATCTTTAAATAGCCCATTTAATGCTAGAAAAACCGCGTCAGTAGGTGTGCCGTTTATCGAATATTTTCTTTCCCCAAGCCTTTTTATCCTTAAAGGGCGTTTTAAAGAAAGGGTATGAGAACAAGCGCTCTTTTCTCTATCAGGCGCGACAATATATATCTCGCCAAAATCAGCAAGCGCCTTGTATAACGCTTCAATCCCGGCAGCGTCAATTCCGTCATCATTAGTGATTAATATTCTTTTCATAAATCAACTCATTCATGACAAATTTTTAAAATCGCGACATATTACACGTTGAAATCCACCTTTGCAATGCTGATTGAATCAAGGGCGCTACTAAAATGAAAAAAGACTTGACACAATGCACTTAATTTGGCTAGTTATGACTCCTTTGAAAAGATAATCCTGAGTAGCTCAGTTGGTAGAGCAGGTGGCTGTTAACCACCTTGTCGGGGGTTCGAGTCCCTCCTCAGGAGCCAATGATATCAAGGACTTAGCCTATATGGTCAAGTCCTTCTTTTTTTTCAAGCTACCAATAAGCTACCACCAGGATAGATAAAAAAGTGATTTATAGAAACATGCTTTTCCCATGTTTTCTTGACTATATCTAAACAAAAACCAGAAAAGGAAACTGTGGAAAAAGTGAAATCGTTATTCTTGAATTTTTCATTGACAGCATTAAACGTAAATGGTTAGCATTTCAAAGTAAGCAAAATAATACCTCAAAATCAGATGTGAAAAGAAAAACGAATTATGAAGATTTCAGCAAGTTTAATCGGAATTTTGGCCCTGATTTTCGGCCTGGTTGTGATCGGATGCGGGGATGATGACGATGACGATGAGTACCAGGTGGATAATTGCATTGACGATGTGGCCTGGAAGGCGAATGAGTGTTTTCCGTCATATTCAGCAAAGGAACAAAAGGAAGGTTTCGCAAGAGCAATTCAAAAAAGTGATTTTTCGAGCAAGCTGGAAAAATGTCTTTGCAACGCTCCTGTCACTTTGGGTTGTTCAGAATTTCAAGATTCAATTTCAGATTGTCTTTGCAAATATTATCCTGCTCATTATGGAAATCATTACAACGATTATTGCTATTAAAGTTCTAATGGATTTACGTCTATTGTTGACGTTTCAACTTCTTCAAAAAGCAAAGTAGCTTGAAATAAGGTCTAAAAGCTCTCAGTTTGCCCTCTGTGGCCTTTGGGCCAGTTGACATGCATTTGCCCTTTTAATATTTCTTTTCGCTGTAGTAGAGCGTCTCTCGCTTTTTTGAGCCTATCTCGTTTTTCTCAACTGAAGCTTATCAAACCAGAAAACCCATATTCTTTTTATAATCTACTGACAGTCTGGACTCTCCGATTGACTTATTATTATTG
>CAYSHR010000033.1:0-14023 GCA_964430795.1 uncultured bacterium | reverse complement strand
CCTTTGATCAGGAAGTTATTGAAACGTGGGGACCTTTTGGGGAGTATCTCTTTATGGTTATCCCCTCTTTTGATGGAAGCTATGTCTTTACTTATGGCCTTGGAGGTCAGAACCTTTTTGCCATTGATGCCAGAACAGGGCGCCCGGCAAAAAAAATCGATGTCGGGCGAAATATTTCCGACGCGAAGATCGGACCCGGAAATACCCTCCTGGTTGGTTCCACCACTGATAAGCAGGTAACAATAATTGACCAGAGGGATCTTTCTGTAAAAGGTAAAATCACTTTTTCACACCCGATAGGCTATATCGCTGTTGGTAAAAATGGGCGTATCGCGTGTGCCACTGGTGGAGTCTATTCTGTGAAAAAGGGAAAAAGCAGAGCCAGGCAGGGTCCGGTTTCATTTTTTGATCCGAAAACAGGTAGCTCGCCAAAACTCGCTGATGTCTTGCAGGTCGGCGCCCACACCAGAAGCCCGGTTTTTGTAAATGAGGATCGCCATCTTTTAGTTCCGGATCGCCTTGACGGGACTGTCAGGGTTTTCGATGTGGTAAACAGGCGCCTGCTAAAAATCATTGATGTTGGCGCCGGTCCGGAAAAGCTACTTCTTCATCCTGACAAAACCACGGCTTACACTATTGATACTCTGGGAAAATCGGTAACCGTCATCAGCACGTCCTATTTTGAGATGCTAAGACAAATACCTCTTCCGGCAAATCCTGAGGCCGGCATTATAAGCCCCGACGGAAAACAGCTCTATCTGACGTTGCCGGCCACCTCCCTTGTAAATAACAGGATCGCGGTTATTGATCTGGATCAGATGGTTTCGCTGGACCTGATCCCAACAGGTAAAGACCCCTGTAGAATGATTCTGTCCAAGGATGGAAAGACCTTGTTTGTTACAAATTTTATCGGAAACAGTCTTTCAATTATTCGATAAACGGATATAAGTCATTCAAAATGCTAGCGACCACTATCTAACCCGTATTTCTCACAAGGCTTCGTAGCGAGAACGGCCTGAAGATGGGGGCATATCGGCGTTCGCAGCAGGCGGCTTGTGAGATATGCGGGCAAACTGTTGAAAAAATGCTCCGGCCGGTTTGCCCTGTCTTGCTTATTATGCGGGGCCAGGCTAGGCAGGCAAGCAGGGCATTCCGGCCGGAGTCTGAATTTTCCCTTTTGTGTGAATATCTTGTGACATCTAAAAAAGGGGAAAGGGAGGACCATTACGGCCTTCGCTCCTGTTCAAGCCAAAGGTTGCATTGAAACCGTTCATTGCCGGATCGACAACGGTAGATGGGTGAACGATTATTTTTTTCTTTTCACTTCAGCTTTTCTTTTTTTGTCACGCGATACACGCGAAAAACCACAGTTATTTTATATTCGCTTTTTTCTTTAAAAATAGAAGCCGTTTTTAGTAAGCCAAGCGCTTCTCTTTAACTATTTTCCCTGGATAACCTTCAGGTTCATTCTTTAGCAAAGTCCATAAATTGTTAATAATTAATTGACCAAATTTTTCCGTCTTTGCTCCTTTCATGCCCTCTATTGCCTCCAAGTGGGTCATGTTTTTTGGCTTTGACTTAATTATCTTTTCCAATTGAATATTGGAACAGATCATATACGCGGGAATTACTCTTGCCGTAGCCTCGGAATATCTCCACCTGCGCATTTGCTCGTAGATTTTCAGTTGAGCCGTTGTAAGGTTTTTTGGTTGATAAGTGGTTTTTTTATTGTTGTTTTTTGTTCCGTTGGATTTGCCTTTCGCTGGGCTGTGTTGATGAACGGGACTCCTTTTTTCTCTTTGTGTTTGCTTCTCTTTCTCCCTGGAATCCCCTTCCATTTTTCCCAATTTATCAGTTTCAGATTCTTTATATCGTAGGATAACAGCCAGATATATTCCCTGCTCATGTTCAAAGAGATAATCTGATTTTGATATCATCTGTTTTCCCTTTAAGAATGTAACAAGCTTTTTATCGTCAAATTCTTTTCCTTGTTCATTAAAGGGCAAAGTAATTATCTTTACACACATACGCTCCCCCAATCATGCGGCAGTTGATTTTATTAAACGATCAAGACTTCTATATTGAACAGCTTCGGCAAGGTGACTTGATCGCATATTCGCGCTTTGGTCAAGATCGGCGATGGTGCGGGCTACTTTTAAGATTCGATGGTACGCCCTTGCTGAAAAGCCCAGGCGGTCCACCACCATTTCCAAAAGCCTGTGCCCTTCTGAATCCACCTGGCAAAATCTCTTTATCTGGGAAGGGTTCATCCCGGAGTTGTTTCGAGTAGGGGCGCCGGCAAAACGATGATTCTGAATTTCTCTTGCTTTATCAAGCCTTTTCTTGATTATTTCCGAGCTCTCCCCGGAGGGATTTCCAGCCAGTTCTCTATATCTGACCCCTGGGACTTCAATATGAATATCGATGCGGTCAAGGAGAGGTCCGGAGATTTTTCGCATGTACTTCTCGATTAAAAACGGTGAGCAATGACATTTATGGTTGATGTCCCCCAAATAGCCGCATGGACATGGATTCATGGCGGCTACGAGCATAAAATCCGCGGGGTATTCCACGCTAAGCATGGATCGGGTAATTGTCACCCGCCCATCTTCCATAGGCTGTCTCATTACTTCTAACGTGGATCTATTAAACTCGGGAAGTTCATCCAGAAACAGGACTCCATTATGGGCAAGGCTAATCTGGCCGGGCATGGGATTGGCGCCGCCTCCCACCAGGCCCACGTTTGAAATCGAATGATGAGGGCTGATAAACCGGCGGTGGGAAATAAGAGGTTTATTGCCCAACACTCCTGAAATGCTGTGAACCATTGAGGCTTCGAGGGCTTCGGAGAAAGTGAGGTTTGGCAAAATCCCCGGCAATCTCTGGGCAAGCATGGTTTTTCCCGATCCCGGTGGTCCAATCATTAGAAGGTTGTGCCCCCCGGCCGCTGCCACTTCCAAAGCTCTTTTGGCATGTTCCTGTCCTTGTATTTCATTAATATCCATAAATTCCGTGGGTGGTTGGCTCAACAGGGAGTCCACGTCGACAATGGTTTCCTTAGCAGGGGCATCTCCCCGTAAAATGCTAACCACATTTGTGATATGGCTTACTCCAACAACTTTGATTCCTTTTACTACGGCGGCCTCCTCAGCGTTTTCCGCCGGACAGATCAAGCCCTTACACCCAAGTTTTTTCAATCCGGCGGCAATAGAGAGGATACCCCTTACTCCTTTTACATCTCCGTCAAGGGATAGCTCTCCAACTATGGCGTAATTTGCCAGGGGCGCCCTTGTCTGAATTACGTTTTGCCTGGCCAGAACCCCGATAGCGATGGGCAGATCATACCCTCCCCCGGTTTTTTTAAGGTCCGCCGGCGCCAGATTTACAGTGATGTGCTTTAAAGGAAAATGATAACCGGAGTTTTTCAGCGCAGCTCTGATCCTCTCTTTTGACTCACGGATGGCTGAGTCCGGAAGGCCGACAATAATGAATTTGGGCAATCCGCGAGAAAAATCCATCTCAACGTCAACTCTTTTGGCCTCTATACCTTCTAGGGTGGCGGTTATAACCTTTATTGCCATTGCCTGACCTCGTCTTCTTTTCTGTTAATACCTGATACATATATGAGCAATTGGCGTGCCACTTTTTCTAAAAAGCGCAACATCTTGTTTTATTAGGATTTATTGTAAAAACAACATTTTTTTGTCATCTTTAACCCTTTGAAAACCGGAGGGTGTATCCGAAAATCAAAGGATATATTCAATAAATCGAATAAAGAAAGAAAGTTGAGAAGAGGGCGGTATTCATCCGTTTATGAGAGATTTTAGAATTTTTATATTCTCAACATCCTGGGCAAGATCCTCGTCCTTAGGGGTTTCAAGGCACATGGGCAAGCTTGCGAAACGTTTATCATTAAGAAGAAGCCTGAAAGCCTCCAGGCCGATTTTTCCTTTGCCAATATGCTCATGGCGGTCAACCCGAGAGCCCAGCTCTTTTTTCGCGTCATTCAGGTGAAAAGCCTTTAGCTTGTCAAGGCCGATAAGGTCTTGGAATTCCTCAAAAGTTCTCTTGTATCCTTTTTCAGTGGATAGATCATATCCCGCCGCGAAAGCGTGGCAGGTGTCAAGGCATACGCCAAATCTTTCAGGTTGGTCCAGTTGATCAATTATTGACGCGATTTCGGAAAACTTATATCCCAAAGTCGATCCTTGTCCCGCGGTATTTTCTATAAGGACTTTAACTTTTGCATCGAGGTTTTCTTTGCAAATCGCGTTAAATGATTTTGCCACTTTTGAGATTGCCTTTTCTCTAGGGGAGTCAAGGGCCGCGCCGGGGTGCATGACCAGAAGCTCTATGCCCAGGATATCGCAACGCTTTATCTCCTCTGAGAAGCTTTTTACCGACTTTTTCCAAATATCTTCCTTTGGGGAGGCGAGGTTAATCAGGTAGCTGTCGTGGGAAATTATCGCGGATTTGCCAAACTCTTTGGCCGCCATGTGGAACTTTTCGACTTCATCGGTTGGAATCGGTTTGCTTTTCCAACCTCTTGCGTTGGCGGTAAATAGTTGCACAGCGGTGCAGTCGATGGATTTCGCTCTTTTGATTGCCATATGAACGCCGCCCTTGATTGACATATGCGCGCCTAACAACATAAATCTCACCTCGATAAAAATGGTTTTTTGTAATCGTTCAGTGACAATGGGGCTTTTCGGAAAAGCGGTGAGATCTGGGGACACGATCCCCATTTCCCAAATATCATTGACAATGCCGGCCATTGTCGAGAAATGAGGTCATGTCCCCAGATCTCAAACCCTTACACCGATTACTGAACGATTACGGTTTTTTGCCGGTTTATCTTTCTTTTCCCGACAACTTATTTATACAATACCAGAATTGTATGGTTAAATTAAATTTGATTATACTCTTGTTTTTGCTTTAACAACATTCTCCTCTTATTGGGCGACCCAATGGCGCGAAAAAGACCAACAATTATTTTTCCCTTAATCGCCATATGTTCTTTATTAATCGCCTTTTTCTTTATGACTTTTCTTGATGAGCCGGAGGAAGAGATTTCCCCCGAACAGGCGCCTCAGAGGGCATTATCGCCGTCAGCCTTACCGGACATCCCAAGTTTTCCAAATGTGGGCATGGTCATAGAATCCAACACGATTTTGAAAAGGGACTATAATTTTGACAACAGGGACCTTCATGTTCTGGTGGAGATAGCCGGGTCGGAAGTCACTCTTGATTGCCAAGGGCATGGCATAAGCGGCGCCGCGCCATTTGGAATACGCATTGGAAACCAATCGAATATCAAGATAAAGAATTGCCATATAAATGGCGTGTTTGTTGGAATAAACGGATGGGGATTGAACAACCTTTCGGTAATTGGAGGAAGTTTCCTGGTCGATATGAATGGCGCCCACATTTTTAATTCGGCAAACATTGTATTTAAAAACGTCATTATGAAATCCTCAGGGATGCCGGCCCTGGGTTACGCCATTGAGTTTATCGGGACTAAAAACACCGCTGTTAAAAAATGCGACATGGAAAACTTTGACCAGGGCATTCTCTTGTATAGCTCCGATGAATTCAATGTGGAAAACAACCGGATAAGATATATTGTTGAAACAGGCATAGGCACTTTTAAAACCAACGATGGAAAAACCACCGGCAATGGCAGAATATCCGGGAATAAAATGGAATATACCCTGATGGGCCTTGAAATTCACACTGGAAGCCATAATATTCTGATTGAGAAAAATAGAGTGGCCGACAGTTTTATCGCTGTAAAGATGGATGACGAGTATGGATCGGACAGGTTCGCGCCCTTGTCAAACGTTATTTTTAAGGATAATGAATATGTCGGCAATAATCATATTTACGACGCAAATGTTCAGAACACCGAAACCATAATCATAGAGCGGAATACTCCATGAATATAAGAGTCTTGATCACCGGTTGTTTTGGAATGGTTGGAGGGCAGCTTATTGAAACCTTCTCAACCTCCAAGGACTATGAACTTATGGGCGTGGATATGGTTCACGGAGATCTTACAAGACCGGAAGTTTGCAAAATCGTCCTTGATCAGACCCGACCTGACGTTCTGATTAACTGCGCGGCTTTTACCGATGTTAATGGTTGCGAACTGGCCGAAAATAGAACAAAGGTCCACCTGGTCAATGCTGCTTTGCCCGGCAACCTTGCAAGAGAATGCAAAGATCGGGACCTATTCTTAGTCCACTTCTCAACCGACTATGTTTACGACGGCAAAAAGGGTGAGCCATACATTGAAAAAGACAAACCAAACCCTTTGTCCCAATATGGCGCCGGCAAACTGGCCGGAGATATGGCTATTATCAATTCCGGGTGTCGTTATTTGATAATAAGGGCGGCCTGGCTTTTTGGCAGGCATGGAAATAATTTTATTGAGGCCATATTAAAAAACGCCCGGACAAAATCCGACCTGAAGGTGGTCAATGATCAGAAAGGAAACCCCA
The DNA here is from genome assembly GCA_964430795.1 of uncultured bacterium. Lineage (GTDB taxonomy): Bacteria > Lernaellota > Lernaellaia > JACKCT01 > CAYSHR01 > CAYSHR01. The sequence continues at coordinate 7,523 of CAYSHR010000033.1, read as the reverse complement.
CCTCCACGGATGATCTGGCAAAAGCCGTAAAAAAAGCGTTGAGCCGGGAGATAACCGGCTTATATCATTTCGCGAGCGGGGGAGACGCTACATGGTTTGAATATTCCAAATATATTCTTGAACTGGCTGATATAAAAAATGTAAAGGTCCATCCAGTAAGCACAAAAGAGTTGGGCATGGCCGCCTTGCGCCCTGCTGACAGCAGACTGGATACATCCCTGTTTCAACAGGAAACGGGCTTTGGGCCACAAGGCTGGAAAGAATCAGTAAAGAGATATATGGATGGTAAGATCTGAAAATTGAAATTCCATGGAGTTTAAAAACCGGTGGCGGGGATTCTGAGCCACGAGTTGAACGATGACAAAATAACTGTTTTTTCGCCCCAAAATATTCCGCGGATTCCGTCCAACTCATGGGGGTAGATTCACATAAGAATTTCTTTTAAAGAGATAAGATTTAAATTACATAAAAAAAATAGCGCCATCTTAATGAAAAACAACTCTTTTTATTCCAGGGTATCCCGCCTGTCCAGGACACAATGCTTATCTCCCTTTCATTAGTCCAGGCTTTTGTTATGCCAGGGTGGGATTCAGTTTTCTTTCCAGGCGGACAACGAATTTTTCGTTATCCATAGGGCGCGCCTGCCATGATTAAACGTCAATTATTTTTTTACCCTTTACTTTGTTGACAGCGCTATCTCCCTTGGCTAAGTTGCCTATATCCATTTTTCTCTAACCAGGAGGAATTTATGAGACGGAACAGCCCCGCCTTCATTCTCTCTGCTCTTGTTTTTCTATCTCTTTTCGCGGTTGCCGCCTTTGCCGGCGCCTCTTATTTTGAAAAGATAAAGGAGAAAAAAACTCTTGTAATAGGGCTAAACGCTTCCTACCCTCCTTTTACCCTATGGACGGAAAAAGGGCCGGAAGGATTTGACGTTGAGTTGGCAAAAGATATGGCCCGGGTCCTTGGCCTTGATCCTGAAAAGGACCTGAAATTTGTTCCAGTAAAGCCCGACGACGCGGCTGGGGCTCTTGTTTCAGGTAAAATCGACATCGCCATTGCCGGGTTGTCTCCTACTCCCTCAAGGCTTTCCAAGGTGGGATTTTCCATTCCATACATTACGGTTTCCAAGGCGGCTCTTTTACAAAGAGCAAAAATCCCAAGAGTGATTATTGGTGAGAAATTGCGGCTTATGCCCGTTTCAAGCTACAATGATCTTTTTAAGCTTGAACCCCTGGTCATTGGAGTAAAAGAGAAAACCGTCACTTTCAAAACCGCGCGTAAGGCTTTTAAAGGCTCAAAAGTGGTTGGGTTCGCCGATACCGACGCTCTTGGGAAAGCCTTTTTAAAAGGCGAGATCGACGCCATAATTCACGAGGACCCCTTTGTCAGATATTTTATCGCGGCCAACAAATCAAAAAGCAGGAGCTTTGTGGCCCTTTCCGAGCCTGTTTCAGCGGAAGGGCTTTGCGTGGCTTACAGATACGGCGACGCTGATTTTGCCAGATTCGTTGATGGGTACATCCGGTACCTTAAAGAGAGCGGCGCAATTTTAAAATGGAAGGCAAAATATTTCGACAAAGCCAAATGGACAGGGGGCGGCAAATGAAAAAGTTGTTTTTTATCCTTGTAGTTTTTTGTCTCGTTTTTTCTTTTTCAGGTTTCGCCCTTGCCCAGGATGATGATTATCCCAGCCTCAACGCCGATGTCTATTTTCACGCTTTGCTTGTTCATCAGGAAAACTTCCGCCCTGCAGGTGGAATATTCGGAGACTCCATGGGCGCGGGCACGGGAAATTTTAACTCGGAAATCGACAATGACTTTGACCAGATGATCGAATCGAGGTTCCGGTTTTTTATGAACGCGGAAATGTCAAAACAGATTACCGGGCGTTTTACTCTGGAAGTTAACCCGGAATATGGCCGCGAAAGAGGCTTTGGCGATTTTCGGGTGAACAGCGGAGCTTCGGGAACCGGGGAACTGCGTTTTAAGCATTTCTATATTGAGGTGCGCCACCCGGTAGCGGGCACCCTCGGTTACAGAGTCGGTCGCCAGGGCTTCTCAACTCCCAGATCCCTCATCGTGGGAGACCCGGACGCCGAAGGGCTCACCCTCTGGTTTGACAATGTAAAAGCCGGCAAATTTACAGCGGCGGTGGCGGCGGCGGATACAAATGACACAAGGGAGATCGAGGACATCTATTCCCATTTTCGGTATGACGCGCCTAACTTCAACCCCTTTATCTCCTTCTCGTTATATTTCAGTTCACTGGTTATAAGGGACCTTACACCCGGCGCCTTTAACGCGCCCCCTGAAATCAACGCCGGCGGGTATAGCGGCATAGGGCAATTTATTTTAGGCCCATCCAATACAGAATTCGCCTCGGGCTCTCACGCCAGCCTCTATTGGGTTGGATTTCAGGGGAGAAAAGTAAGCGGCGCCTTTAATCTGGATATCGATGCTGTGGCAAGTTTTGGCAATGTTGAGCCTGGAGAAAATCCGGACCCGGCTGTTGTCATGAATTGGGAAAACAAGCTGCGCAGAATACAGGGCTTTCTGGGAATGATCGACGCCAGCTATGGCAAAGCATTCTACAGATTCGGATTGGCCGGGGCTTATGTCTCGGGACATGATCCTGATCCTGACACGGATATTTACAACGGTTATGTGGATATAAACGCCGGTTTTTCCTTTACACGATTTTTCTTTGCCGGGAGCCCCTATCTGGTCGCGGGGGGATTTCCTTCTCCGTCAGTGCAGGGCAGCGGCCTGATCGCCACGAAAATATACTGCCACACAAATCCGACATACTGGCTTTCCATTAACGCCCAGGCGGCGGCGCTAAACGCGGCTTCGGACCGCCCTAGATATGAACGGGTTTACAGCGAGCTCAATCCCCCTGTGCCTGATGTTTTAAAAGAAGATGTGACCTATCGATCATACGCCACCGACGCTGGAAGATATTATGGAACAGAGTTAAACCTCTGGGCTGTTTTTTCGCCGATTAATCATGTGGAATGGCTGCTGGAATTTGATTACTTTCTGCCCGGAAGCTATTTCAAGGGTACATATGAAGATGAAACAACTCCGGGAAACGGTTTTCTCGATTCACCGGATCCCGCTTATAGAATCGCCACCGGATTTATCTTTAAATAGGATATGCAAAAGGCGTGACCCAATCAATAAACTTGTAAAAAAGATGACTTTCTTAAATGGATTTACATGAGGCTTCCATCGCCAGTTCAAAAAGTCGGCTTTGTTATAGCCGCGATAGTTATTCTTCTTGGAATCAGTGAAATAACAACACGGTTTTTCTGGTCGGAAGATGACCTTCGCTTTAACCCTGTTTTTCATTTTATGGAGGACCACCCTACTCTTTTCTGGGTTCAAAAACCAAATCTGAACACCCATTTTCGAAACAACATTCCTTTACGGACCAACTCCCTGGGCCTTCGCAGTCCGAAAATTGCCATACCTAAACCTGGCGACGTCTATCGCATTCTCTCCCTTGGCGAATCAACCACCTGGGGGGACCTTGTAAAAGAGCCTGAAACTTATTCAAGGGTATTGGAAAAAATATTGAATGACCCCGCCGAAGGATTTGCCGGCAAGGGAAAAAAAGTCGAGGTTATAAACGCCGGCGTCGGCGCCTACACCATCTGGCAGTCATATGTCTACCTTATTGAAAAAGGGGTCAAGCTTCAGCCGGACCTGGTTATGATCTACCACCAGAGCAACGACAATCTGCCTTGCGGTGTAATCGATCATCGAAGCTGGCTCTACAAGATTAAATATACCGATCGAGAGTTGTACCAGCGGCGGCGCCGTTTCAGGCCCCTTTTTAAGCTCCTTTATCACAGCAGGGCTTACATGCGGCTGCGCAAATCCATCCTTACTCTCCCCAGCGATCTGCCGGTCTCAAAGCCGGGGGAGACAGGACATCCAAGAGTTCCATATGATGATAGAGTCCGGGCTCTTAATGGAATTCTGGATGGTTGTAAACAACAGGGCGCCGGCCTTCTGATTATCAAACCTCATTACTTCTATAATAACCCGGATGAAACTCTCTTGTGGGAATTCGCGAAAAAGCATTCCTTGCCCTACGTTGATCTGCCTCTATTGTTGAAAGAGGTCCGGTCCGAATTGGGAACTGACGCGTTGCTTTTCAGAGATGGCATGCATCCAACACCCTTGGGGCACAGGTTATACGCCGAAGCCATTGGAAAAATGATCAGCGATTCGCGACATTGAACAGGAAAAGTCTGGAGACACGTAACAAGTACATGTCCCCACTTTTCCAAAAAGCCCCCTTGTAACTGGACGATTACATTCAAAATGGGAAAACCTTGACGGTTTACAACCTGCAAATATAATGAATCCTTAAATAGAAGCCCTATCTGTTATGATTGAGGGAAATCTGAAATCCCATGAAGGCAAGTAGAAAAAAAAAGACGATTTTTATAATTGTCGCCACCTTTTCCATTTTATTTCTCCTTGAAGGGTCCATGCGCCTTTTGAGGCAGGCCAAGCCCCATTGGTTCGAGATAAATCGTAATACCGAAGAAGGCTATGCCCTTGTTCCAAATCCCAGACTTCTTTTCGGCCCCGGAACATTCAACATTCCCTACAGAACCAACTCCTTTGGTTGGCGGGGACCTGAACTCTCTTCTCCCAAAATCCCCGGCAGTTTCAGGATCATGTTCCTTGGGGACTCATCTGTTTGGGGATGGGATGTGGCCGAAGAAGCGGCTTTCCCATATCTGACCGGCGCGTTGCTGGAACAAAACAGAGGGGAGAAAGTCGAGGTGGCCAACGCCGGATCTCCCGGATACTCATCCACTCAATGCCGCATTGTTTTTGAGGATTCGGTAGATAAAATTGATCCCGACGCCCTTGTTATTGCCACCTTGTGGTCCGACATTCAGGTCCGGCCATGGACGGACGCCCAACTATTTCGCAAATTTTCCACAGAGGGTTACAGGTTCGAGAGCAAAGTTCGGTTATTTTTAAGGAAAAGCGCTTTGTTTTCCAGAATGGAAGTACAAATAGAATCCTTAAAAGGCATTCCCAATGAACGCTTTGTCGCTCTTGGTCAGGCCCGGGGCGCGGCTGTAAACCCATCCTCCACTGACACTCCCAGAGTCTCAGTTTTGCAACATGAAAAAAACCTTAGAGCCATGGCCTCGCGAATAAAGGCCGGAGGCAAATTGGTGTGTCTTCTGATTCTTCCATGCGATTTTGCCAAGTTCCCTTGGCCAGAAGACCGGTTGGAATCATATAAAAATAACTTTCGTGAAGTTGCCCGGGAGTTTGATGGAGTCCTTCTGGATATGACCGATGTTTTTCCTTCCGATCCGGCGGCCCTGTCCGGCCTGTTTCTCTCCGACGGCATTCACCCCAATGTTAAAGGGCATAAAATCATCGCGAAAGCCCTGGCAACCGCTATCAACAACAAGCTGAAAGATAAAGGAAATTAGGGTGAAACCCATACCGGCGATTATTATATTTCTCATCTACCTTGGAGTGGTTATGGCTCTGACCGCGCCTGTTGTTCCAAAGGCGGACGAATATATTATCGGAGATTACAAATCCGATGTATGGGCTCATCTGTGGGGTTTCTGGCGAACTGAGCAATCCCTTGTCAAATACCACGAATTTCCTTTTGAACTTCACTACCTAAATTATCCCCACGGTGGAACTCTCTACCATATCGATTCTTTAAACAGTCTTTTTATGATCCCTCTGAAAAAACTCTTCGGCCCTGTTCTGGGATTCAATATCCTGGTCTGGCTTCAGATGGCTTTTGGTGGATTTGCCATGTATCTTTTGGCCCAAAACATGATAAGAAAACCCTCGGTGGCTTTTCTGGCCGGGCTAATTTACGGCTTTTGCTCCTTTATAATTTCCTTTGTCATGGCAAGCGGCGTATCTGAAAGGCTGAATGTCGGATGGATCCCCCTGTTTTTCTATTTTCTTATGAAAATATTGCAAAAGGGCGGCGCGGGAAATTACTTTATGGCGGCTCTTGTCTATTTTTTCGCCGCTTTTGGATGCTGGAAATACGGTCTTTTCATCTTTAACCTCACCTTGTTCTTTACCATCTTTCTGTTGGTCCGGCCTCTATTATTAAAATGGATAAAAAAGGAAAAGCAGGTCGTCCACTTAAAGAGCTATTATTATAACCTGATTTTCAAAAAGCTCGCGCCTTTGGCCCTTCTTTGCGGCCTTATGGTTTTACCCATAACTATTGCCGCGTCGGATTCGGTCAAGGGCGACAAGGGAATACTTCAACGCAAATCCATGATGTTCTGGGACGGAAAAGACTCCCTGGGCGGAATGCAGGAAGGACCCCTTCACGAGACAAATCTCTTCGCCTTTGTGGATTTTATTCTGCCTTTTGAAGGCAACATGCACATAACCGAGAACTTTGATCGACTTTACCAGGGAGTTTACATTGGGTGGGGTGTGCTGCTGTTGGCAATGGTCAGCCTCTTTTCCAAAAGAAAGTACACCCTCTTTTTCTTTTTTACAGGGGTCCTGTTAACCATTTTAGCTTTGGGACCGACCCTCACAATTACTCACCATTCCGCCGAATACAAATCCTATATTTACTATTTCCTGGCCAGGATTATTCCCTATTTTACCACCTTGCACGCTCCGTGGGAATATAATCTGCCTGCCATGATGTGCTTCGCCCTTTGCGCCGCTTTTGGTCTTCTACATATAATTAAACGTTTCAGTGAAAAACGACAAAGCCTGGCGGTGGCGGTTGTAATATTGATCGTGGCTTTTGACCAGTTTATAATAAATCCCGTGCCTGTGCCTGTGCCTGTGGCAAAAGCGGATGTTCCTGACTTTTATTATGAAATTCGAAACGAAGAAAAGGGCGAAACTTACGGAATCTTCGATTTTCCAATGCATCGCGAATATTCTCGCCTTGTACCGGAAGAGTATTTCTATTTTCAGACAATCCACGAAAAACCCATGCCTTATGGAATCAATTCCGGTTGGGTCAATTATGATAAATTCTGGAGCCGGACAAATCAGTTCCAGGCGGGAATTGACAATGAATTGCCTCCTCTGGAAAAAGAGGCAATCCAGGCGATAAAATTTCTCCGGCAAAACAACTTCAGATATTTTATTATCCATCAAAAGAATGTAACCGCCGATAGATTGCCGGTATTTAAAAAGTATTTCTCCATACTCCTCGAAGAACCGATAATCGAAGATCAGGGTTTAATTGTTTTCAGAATCAAGCCCTGGGATGATTCAAAGTCCCGGGAACAAATAATGGAAAGGCTGAAATCCACAGAATCGAAAACTTTCAAAGTAAAGTCGGATTTTCATCCTCCGCCAGGGGAGACCTTTGAGATCATGTAGTATCGGTATCTTGGATTTTGCCGCCAGGTTTTATTTTTGTCCGCCTCAGGTGGTAAAGCCCTGACCTTGTAAAGCCTGATATTCTCCTTTGGATATTTTTTAAACAGATCCAGATGCCCATCCAGGAAATTTATTACCCTGGC
>CAYSHR010000032.1:0-14037 GCA_964430795.1 uncultured bacterium | reverse complement strand
GCTGGAAAGAGACGGAAAACTCCTGCAAATAACTTCACAAAACGCAGCAAAATAATTTTCGCGGCAAAGGGGTTCCCTCCAAAAAACCATTACGAAAAGTAATACGCCACTACATTATGTAATGCATTGATTGTGTCAATGTAACATACTCTTTCTGTTTTTTCTGTTTTTATGATCTTTTCTTTGTGAATTCATTAGAGAATTTACAATTTGTAAAAAATCCCTAAAGTCCGGCACCAAAAATGCAGATAAATAACCAGTAGAGCACATTTGGGTTGGGCTCGAACAATTGGTTAGGTGGTGTTATGGATACAGGGGCTTTTTTTCCACTGGTAGTTGCTGGAGCATTTGTAGTTAGTTCGTTCATAGGCACCTGCATATTTACAGTCAGATGTAAAACCGATTCCACATGCAGGCAGTCAAGTCCAAACAGAGAGATTTAATTACCAGCAAGACCGACTCAAAAACCAAATACTCATGTTAAGGAACAAGAAGGCCCTTGAATAATAAATTCAAGGGCCATGTTTTTTTGAATCGGATTTTCCTGTCAGCCGCAGCATCCACCATCGTCGTCATCGTCATCATCGCCGCTGCCTGAATCGTCGTCGTCACCATTGTCATCGTCATCATCAGGCGCGTCATCAGCATCAATCTGGCCGCTCGGGTCGGTAACCGTATAGGCGACTTCATCATTATCATCAAGAACGCCGTCGGAAACAGTCAGTTTAAAAACATAGTCGCCGGTTTCAGCGGGTGTAAATTCTGATATTTCCAAAGAAACATCAAAGGCGCCGGCGTCAGGCCCGGACAACTGCTCCCACGTATAAGTCAGGGGATCGCCGTTATCGTCATAGCTTTCGGCGCCGTATAGAACCGCCGGGTCGCCCGCTTCATATGCCGCGTCTTCTCCAGCGTCAGCCACGGGGCCGAAATTTTCCGCGGTGTAAAGGGCTCGCTCGAAGCCCATTCCCGCGACCCAGCCAAAGTTTCCGTTCATCCAGCCCATCATCATAAGGCCGGCGCCCTGCCTGGCGCTTCCGAAATAGTTATAGTTGAGGTCTTCCTGCCATGTGACGCCGCCATCCTCAGAAAAGAAAATTACCGAATATGCCTGACCGAATCCGGCATCCGCGGCGCCTGCCAGATAGACAAGTTTTTTCCCAGCCATATGTACATCTGTAATATTGTATTTCTGGGTTCCAATGGCCGGAAGGTCGGGCAAGGGACCGGGCAACGCGCCTACTGTCCATGTGACGCCACCGTCAATGGTGTAATATACAGAGTAGTTGCTCAGAATAGTCATGTTGAGCTTATCAGTAACGATTACGCCGTGGAGTTCATCAAAGAAAGAAACCGCGACCACCGCTTCTTCATAACTCTCGAAAAGCCTTTCAAAAGTCTGCCCGCCGTCAACGGTTTTCCATATGCCGCCATCGGCGTTAAAGGCTTTTGTATCTTTTGTTTTGGATCGGGCGTGATTCCAGGTCAGGCCATATGCCGGGTCTGAGCGCATTTTTCTAAGGTGCACTCTTTTTTCGTAGTGGCTTTGCCCTTTGTCATCTTCAGATTCCCAGTTCCCTGTTCCAAGATACCCAACCGACTCATCCAGAAAATAGATATAATTGACCATGGCTGTGGAAAAGCCAAAGTCGGTGTTGGGCAGCCCGGTCCATGTCTCTCCACCGTCATCGGTTTTTGACAAATTGGTTGTATCACCCGCGGCGTAACCCACATCTCCGGTCACCATGTCCACAGTGGCGAACATTGTGTCCGCGCCGCCGTCCAGAACAACTGAGTCCCAATTATCCCCCCCGTCATGGGTGTATGTAACTTTTGTACTGGCTTGAAGCATACAGATAATCATCTGGGCGAAAGCCTGTATCTCATCCATGCCTTCACATTCGTCAATACAATCCTGGGGAAAGCCGATTCCTAGAAGAAGTCCGTTTGACGAGTCGCCAAAATCGGCGGTTGTGGCGATCTCCATAAGAGCCAGCATTTCGCAGATATTGTCTCCGCCGAATGTTGAGCCCAGAAGGGTGGTAAGGGAGAGGCCGGTGTCCTGGGATTTCCAGGCGAAATCAATATCAAGGGCGCCGGACTGGTTCATGCCGGAAAAAATAACCGTTGTTTCATCAATGCCAAAAGCATCCATCATAAACAAGCCCTCGCCGCCGCCTTTATAGCTCCAATCGCCATGTTCGGCAAAGGCTGTCGATCCTGTCAAAAAAATCAGGGCCAATGTAAACGCCAAAAATGCCCGTTTCATGTTTTTACTCCTTATCATAAAAATTAAACCCTTTATTAACAAATCCTTCCACAGGTAACGTTACAAAAGAACGTCAAAATCGTCAATGACATTATATGGCGCCCCGTAACCATTCAGTTATCGATGGTTAATGTGTCATAGGCGCGAATCTTGTATTCGCCAAAATTTCCGGGCGACCACGGCATGGGACGCGCCGTGTGCGCCCCTGTCCATAATGTTTACATGTTGATGTAAACATTCCGTTTTCGTAGGGGCAACCCCCTGTGGTTGCCCTGCATTGGGCGGCCACGGGGGGCCGCCCCTACAAAAAGACACATCCTTTCCCCTGGTTACTGAATGGTTATGGCGCCCCAATATTTGTCAGGGAGTCTTTTAGCGATAAACAACGGTAGGGCGGCATGAAAACCTGAACTTGGTACGGTAGAGGTGAGGATCAGCCAAAAAAAAGGGGAGACTATCTTTTAACGTACATTCTAAGCTTCTGCCCTGGTTTGAGCTTATTGGATTTCAGTTTGTTCCAGCGTTTAATGTCTTTGACGTGGGTATTATATCGCCGGGCTATGGTCCAGAGGTTGTCACCGGGTCTCACTTTATAGGTGATCCATCTTTTGCCGGAGCTTTTATTTCTTTTGATTTTGGCCACTTTTGATTTTGGGGTGGGCGCCGGCGTGGCTACAGGGGCGGGGGTTGAGGAAATCACGGGAAATGAGATGCCACTGATTCTTTCTCCGGCTATTACAGGGTTGATTTTGACAGGAGAAGGATTGACGGTTTTTACAACTCTGGTTTCGCCCGGCAGAAGGGGAGGCATTCTCCTTGGAGGGATATGAGCCACTCCAGGCGCGGGTTTTACCCCTCCTCTTTTTGGAATGCGATATTTTCTCCCGGCTCTGATCCTGGTAGACCTGAGTCCGTTTGCCCGCATTATGGATTTTACTGAAGTTCCGTATCTTTTGGCGAGATGACCAAGGGTCTGACCTTTTCTTACCTTGTGATAGATATAGTACGTGGGAGGTTTTATAAGCTTGCGTTTGACCATAATCTTATAGGCTCTTCGCCCCATCTCCTGGGCGTTTCTGTTGTAGAACCTGACATGGACGTGGGTGGCATGCCCTCTGGCGTGACGGATTATGGCGCCGCCGTTTTTGTTTGGATATTGAAAAACCCTGTTCAGCCAGTCCCGATCCTCCCCGATGCTTTTGGCGTAATTGTAAAGGAGAACCTGGATTTTTCTGTCTATCAGGATCAGTTCCACGTCGGTCTCGGTGAAAAACGCTCGTATAAGAGCCCAGGTTCTGGGCATATCCATGTTGGCTTTTGTGCCCACGGTCCACCAGCCGCAATTGGATTCGGCTTTATAATACCAACTGAGATCCGCGTCTCTGCCCGCCTGGTGACTCACGTGCCTGTCCAGCCGGCCCCCATCACGGTCACTTATATCCCCTATGCGAATGGGAAGAGTGCCGGTGGGAAACTGCTCATGGACCTTGTTGATGGAGGCTATAATAAAACCCACAGTCTCCTGGGTTCCCCAGGTCTCGGACTTGTTCATGATAATCCACCTGGGGCCGTCGGGCATCTGGACGCCATTAAACAGGGCGCCGGAATTGGTATATCCCAGGGACATGGAGCCAAGGCTTGCCGGGTCTTTATTAAGGGCGTTGGCGATCTGTTTGTCGTTCATATCGGCAAAAGGGCGAAAGTCAGGATCATACAGAGGTATCTTGTCGGGAGTAAGGGTGGTGTCCGCGGGAGTCATAGCCGTAATCGCCGATCCTACTGGGATTTTCAAAGGCTCCACTCCATCCTCAATTAGCTCATCAGGATCAGGACCGGTAAGACAGACCTCCCCTGTAGAATCAGCTTCTTTGTCGCCGCTTTTTTCAGTGGGAGCGGGAGTCGGTGTGGCTTTAGCCGTCTTTTCATTGGGGTTTTCTTTGCCGACCCCTGAAAACCTGAGAGCGGGACAGGCGGTTACAGCAAAGGCCAGAAACAATATCAGTACTATAAAATAGAGTTTTTTCATGGGCAACAATATAAACAAAAGAGAGGAAAAAAGCTACATTTCTCTAAAACCCATTTTACTTGGCTACTACTTGCGGTAATTGTGGTTTTAATCTAAATTTATACAACTTGATTACCCGAAAAAAAAGCGAAGCGGAAAAATGTCGCACCCAAAAGAAAATATTCAAAAAACAATGCCCTTTGGAGAAAAGCTCTTTGCCGGAATCCTTGCCGCGACCCTGGTCATATGGTCAATCTGGGCGACAAAAAATCTGACCATATGGTATGAGGAAGGAGTAATAAATTATAAGGGCTGGCTTTTTATAAAAGGATATTTTAGGGCATACCAGGATATCTGGACCGAGTATCTTCCCCTTGCGTTGTTTCCAAAAGGGCTTTTTCAGTCGATTTTTGGCCCATCTATGTTGGCCGGGAGAGTTTTTTCATCTTTTTTCTTCCTTTTGGGAACAGGGGCGGTGGCTGCCGCGGCCCTTAGGATAGGAGGCGCCAAAAGCTTTCTTATCGCTCTTCTATTATCAACAGGGCATCTATTCTCTTCCAGCTATTTCTGCACCGGATCCCATCACTCTTTGGCAATGACTTTTTGCGCGTTGTCAATATTATTCATGACCTTAGACCCGAAAAGGGTGAAGGGAACATCTCTGGCCGCCCTTTTCGCGGCTCTGGCCGCCTTGACAATGCCAATAATGTTTGTAATGGGTTTCGCCTTTTTGCTCTATATCGTTACAAATAGAGGATTTAAAAAGGGCGTCTATGCTTTTTTGGTTTACGGAACAACCATTTTTACCCTTCTTTTGCCTTTTTTCGACAGGCTGAAAACTCTAAGACTCACTATATTTCCAAAGGAACTTTTTGAGCATGTAAATGGCGCGACACTTGGAATCGCGCCTTTTTCATATAAAATGGATATCTACTTTTTTTCCAGGTTTTTAATCGCGTTTTCGCCTTTAATAATTATTGCTCTGGCCGGATTAATACTTCTCCGCCTGAAAAAGAGCCCTGAAAGGGCGCCCGGACCAAATACCGGCCTTGCTTATTTTTGCGGCATTACCTTTTTGGTCATGATAGGAATATCGGCATATGGGCAAGGGCTTGCGAATAGAGAATTCTACTATATCAATGCCGTAAGTTTTCTTCCTTTGATATTGATCCCGGCGTCGGTTTTCGGCAAGAGCCTCTTCTGTAAAAAGACCATCTATGCCATTGGCGGCGTAGCGATCCTTTTTCTCTTTTACAGCTTCTTTTTCCACAACATTGTTGTCTGTCTGGCAATTTTTCACTCTGCTGTTGTTCTCTATGTCAACTTTGGAATAATGAGAAAAACCAGACCATTCCTTACTAACCTGGCCCTATCAACAGGGCAGATTCCCGGAATAATCGCCATTATCCCGGCCTGGTATATAAACCCCATTTTGGGGATAGTCTGCGCTCTGCCTATTCCGGTTTTTCTCTTCTTATCCTTTTTTAAAAAGGATCATCAAAACAGACCCCTTGCTTTGCTGATAATACTAACTGCCGCCTTTATTATATCTTCCAATTTGTCAGCGGAATTGTGGCAGACGCCAGAGGGAACAGAAAAAACCGATATGGAACAGACGCGACTTATCGGAAAAGCTCTAGCAAAACATACAAGGGAGAATGAACTGGTCTTTGCCTATGGCTCGGCCCATTTTCTTTTGGAAGCGGGTCGGCGGGGATACGGTCCCCTTATTAATCGCGAGAAAACCCTGTTTTTTGACGAGGATGATTTCTGGTCGAACCAATACCATTTTTACAGGCCCATGGATGTTTTCCGCTGGTTAAGTGAAGCAGACGCCCTTCTGTTAAATTACACCGGCCATGGAAATTTTGTTGACACCCGGGCTAATTCAATGACAAACAGGCTCCAGGAAAGGGCGCGGAAGTTCTTTACAGTGGTGGAGGTTTTTAACCCTGGTGATATTTCAAGAAACCTTGGCCGCCCTGTTTATATTGGCAAAAAAAGTGCTGTTCAAGAAACCATGGAAGGTAACCCAAGCAATAAAGGAGGAGAATAAATGGAGTTTTTGGATATAGAAAAAAAAGACCGCGTGGCTGTTATAAAATGGCGTCACGAAGAACAAAACCGCTTTCATACTCCCTTTCTAGAAGAGAATCTTACTATCCTGGATGAGCTCGCGAATGATGATAAAACTTGCGGAGTTGTTGTCACCAGCGCCACAGAGAAGTTCTTCTCCACAGGATTATACCTCGAGTGGATGATGGAGCAGGGCGGCAAAAACCCTGAAAACCTCAGAGCCTTTCTCGAGCTGATTCATAAGTTCCTTACTGTCATTACAGGCTATCCAAAGCCCTTGATCGCGGCCATTAACGGGCATGCCGCCGGCGCCGGCGCCATAGTCGCGGCCTGTATGGATTTTCGTTTTATGCGGGAGGAAAAAGGTTTTGTACGCCTTCCTGAAATTCACATAAACATTCCATTCTGGCCTGGAATGACCGCCATATTCAAAGACATTATGCCCGCCAGGCATATCAGGGACCTTTTTTATCTTGGGGAAAAACATACCGCTTTGGAGATGGCCAAAATGGGTTATGTGGATTTTGTATGCCCTTATGACAAGCTTGTTCCAAAGGCCGTGGAGATGGCAGCGAAACTTGGAATCGCCGAATCAAAGACCTACGCTATTATAAAAAGAGGCTTGCGACAGAGAGTTTTGGAGATAATGGAAAAGGAGGACTCTCAGGCTATTGAGGATTTTATGGCAAACGCCCTTGGCAAATAAAAACCAAAGTTCTTGAATCTTTTTCTCCTTATAACCCTACACCTTTCCTTGACAGGGCAGGTAAAGGACTTTAAAAATGTTATCAACGAATTAAAAATAAGGAAAGGGTTACATGGATCTTGACAAAGGGAAAATCATAGCTTTTTTTATCGGAGTTGTCGCGACGGCGGTGATTTTTCTGTCGGTTGTGGTTCCCTGGGATGATATGCCCATGAGAGGCGCCGGCCATACTCCTATGCAAGGAATGGCTCAACCCGGGCAACATCAGCCCGGACCGGGTCAGGGGCCTGGACAAGGACCGGGTCAAGGGCCTGGACAAGGACCGGGTCAAGGGCCTGGGCAAGGGGCCGGACCGGGATTTGAGGAAGAAGGAGGACCTTACTCACCCTATCCGGTAAGCTTCCCCAAAGTCCTTGGCGGCCTTCTGTTTTTTGAGAAGAATCTGCCAAAACTGGCCGCGACCACGGACCAATGCCGGGAACTTATTCCTGTTCTTGATGGAATGGGAAGAGCCTGGAAACAGGCTATTAATATCAACAAGGAACTTCGGAATCTGCTGACGCCCGCCCAGGAGAGATATATTCTTGCCCATAAAAGCGAGTTTGAAAAAACATCGTCTCATCAGGAAGCCTGGGAATTACTTACCAGAAAGATTACCAGAAACAAAAATCAAGGTGAATTTGTCTCTATTTCAACCTTCTGCCTTCAACGAGCGGCCCAAGGGCATAGAAACAGCGATTATGAAAGAGCTTCAGGCAAACAGATCATCACCAATTCAGATATTTCCATAGCCATCGTTTTTATGGACGATGATCCAGCCTTGAGAATTTCGCCCTATCAGGGCTACAGATTCAGTCCCCTTTTTAACAAAATAAGCTCCTTTAACAACATAACAGAATCCTACTTCACCATTGTCAAACGGGTTTTGACCTCTGAGCAGGTCGAGGCTGTAAAAGAGAACATAAAAGAAATTATTCCCTTTAAAAAGCTGGTTTTCGAAAAAGTGAAAAATGGTTCCAGGCGGGACCCTCTATTTGACGCGGTTATTGATATGTGCGAAGAAAAAATCAAAGATGAAGCAAAATAACGGGCGCCTGTATCCAAGAATGTTTTTCGCCGAATCGCTGCCACCCCCCGCGACAGGTTCCTATGCGATGGATTATTTGATAAAATCGTCTTTTTCGATAAATTCAGCTATAGCCTTGGCGGCCACTCTGTGTCCGGCTTCATTGTAGTGAGGGTCCGTTGGAAAAACCGTTGGGGAAACCCCGCTGTTCATAAAAGTCTCCAATAACGAATGGATGGGAAAAGGAGCTGTTTTCGACTGGTTTTCAAAATACTTGAAAGGCTCCCAAAGGTAAGGACCGAATTCAGGTATAAGATAAATTTCATTAGGCGCGGGGCATTCGATAGGATTGTATTGCTGGCAGCGGGGCAGGATAAACAGAACGTATTTCGCGCCCATTTTTCCGGCAAGTTCATTTGTGTCAAGTAGAGTTTTCCATGTAATCCGGAAATCCGGTTCGGACTTTTCCAGAGGTTGCCACATATGAAAGTAAAATAAATCACCTGGCCAGTCAAAGGTTTTAAACACTTCGCCCTTTAGCTGATCCAAAAGCCATTGGCCCATATCCCGCTTCCCGAAAAACATGCTGAATCGCACTTTCATGGCGCGAAATATCGAGATTTTCCCAGGATCGTCCGCATTAGCTTCCCGCAGTCTTGACAGGTGTTCTATGTCATTGCCAAAGTCGGTCATATCAAATGACTGGACAATGAGGTCAGGTTTGTATTTTTCGCCGATCTGAAACAACTGCCTGTATTGAAGAACAGGACCTGAAGCCCTCCAACCAAAATTGATTGCCCTGACCCTCTTGTCGGGATATCTGGCTTGGAGAAGTTTCTCGACCAGAAATGGGAAACTTTGATTCAGTTGATCCAGCCTTTCACAGTAAGTAAAAGAATCGCCCAGAAAGATGATGTTGAAATCCTCTTTTTGGTAGTCCTTAGGGGGAATATCGGGCTGGACGCCATCCCTGTTTATTTTGCCTGGATCGTAGGTCGCCCTGTGATCCACATCGAAAAAATGCTGTGGCAGAACAATGCCGCCAAGAATAAAGGGGCCGGCAAAAGCTAAAAGGACAAGACCAATAGCGGTTGAAGCCATAAAAAGAAGCACCTTTTTCCACTTTTTTATCAATCGCGAAACCGACGCGATGAGATAAAGAGGAATCCAGACAATAGTTACCTGAAAAAAAGAGCGCAGAATCTCGCTGCTGTTTTCGAAAACAAGAATGGAAATAAAAAACGCGGAGATAAACAGTGCGGTGGCAATAAGAAAAGGGCTGGTTCCGGAAAAGGGCGTCATCCTTGAAATCTTTTTTTTCAATCCCAGGATTTTTGAAATCAACCAGTGCATAAAAAAACTTCACTTTATAAGGTCTCTAAAAAAAGGACCAATGACCGACAGTATCCCATACTTAGGTCCAGTGATCAATATTTCGCCAATTTGCTCATACGATAAAATCTTGTCCGGCGCGGGAAAGAGCCATGGGGATTCGCGGTTTCATCGGATTTACTAATCCTGGTTTCATACAGGCGAATGCCTTCAGCCGGATAAGCCCGAACCAGGTCAAAGGAGTCTTTTAGATATTCTCTTAGCCCAGGTATCCTGTCATGAGGTATTTCCCACTCATGCGACACAAGATACCTGAATGGCAGAAAAACCGGATCCAACTTCGGATGGATTCCTTTTCGACCTTGGGTTGAAAGAATTATTTTTTCCAGCTCAAACCTTAAGATCGTAACGCCCGGAGTATTGGGATAAAATCTCAAGGGAACCAGGGGGTTTTTGTGATATATCTGATAGAAATAATAGTGCTCGTTCGACTTGTTGCCGGATTGAGAATTGGCGCAGGGAACTTCACAAACCGGTCCCTGGGCGCCGGTTTTTTTAATGTCAAAGTATACCTGAGGTACGGATACTTTATTTACCGGCAAGGGAAAAGGCGTGGGAGACAAGAACCAAACTTCCGCCAGAATACCAAAAGCCGCTGCCAGGCAGAGGAGATAATAGGTTGTTTTTCCAAACCGCCTACCGATACGGCCAAGACCCATTGCCCCAAGCATGGCAAAACAGAGAGAGACTCCCACTGCCGCTCTGTAGGTTACTGAAAAAGCGATGATGTCGGGAAATATTTCATACAACCAGTAAAGAGGCAGCCTGATAATCGGTGAAATAATAGTTTTCTGTGAAGGACGCAGGTAATATCCATGGGCTGTTATAAAAAACAACACACTGGTGGCAAGAAAAAATCCGGGCTTTAAAATTTCTCTTCGGTATTCCCAAAAATCCGTTCCATCCTTCTCTTTGTTGTCATGGCCATCTTTTTCCTTATTAAAAACAAAAGCCAGCATGGCGAAAAGAATAAGCAACAAACCCGGATAATGAACATGAAAGACCGGCAATCTCAGGGGATAATTTCGATTTACCTCGACTTTTCCAGGCACAAACCACCCGGCCAATGTGGCATTGTTGCTAAGTAGGGAAGGGTTCTGTTGGAAAGAAACCTGTGAGGGCGCCAATACAGGCTTCTGTTCATCGTACTTTTTCGCGAAAAGCCAAAACATAATAAATGGAATTGTCAAAATCACAGCAAAAAAAGCGCCACGGGAAAGCCGCAGAAAAACTCTCTTTATTTCTATAGCGCCCTTGGAACGAAAGAGCAAATACAGACCTGTGGCAAGAGCCAGCATGACGCCGAAAATACCATTGTATGGGCTTGACGCGACAAGTAAGACAAAAACAAAACCCAGTATCACCGAAGGCAACACCTTGGGTTTTGTGGCGATTTTAATTATCAGAAGAACAATTATAGGAAGTAAACCGTGGGTAAGTTTGGGCAACTGCCCGTTCCATACAAGAGAAAGAATATATGGGGAAAAGCCATATGCTATTCCTCCGACAACCGAGGATGCCCACGCGCCTGTGAGCTTTATGGCCAGCCTGTAGGTAAAGTAACAGGCAACCAGCATATGTAACATAAGAGCCAGATTCGCAGCGGCAATCAACCCTAAGCCAAGAAGCCGGGATATTAAAATGAGGAGAATATATGACCAGCCGATAATATTTAGAGAGCTGCCCGCTGGATAATTAACCGCAAGGGTATTGGTTGTCAGGGTGCCCTTTTCAAGGATACCGCTGACCATAAGGTCCCATATCCAAAGATGGCCAAGGGTGAAAAGGCCGCCGATAATATGATCAGATAATGAAAGGACACCGGGCCAGGTGAAAAAGAGAATCAAGGCAAGAAAAATCCCCAACGCCGCGATTTCCCTGACAATTGCCAAGCCACGACTCGAAGATATTGAATATGGAGACGCCATATAAACACCAGATAAAGAGTGGTTTTCTACGAAATTAAATGTGTCGTCTTTTATCGAGAAATATAAGGGTACAAAAAAATATTAATAAAAGCAAGGTTTTCAGATTTTAAGGTAATCATTCAGTTTCGGCAGGAGGTAAATGATTCAATGTCGTTCTAAATATCGTTAAAAAAAAGGAACCCGAAAATTGGGGATATGGCCGGGCCAATCAGCCCCCATTGTTCATGTAACATCGCTCCATAAGAATTTTTCCCTTGTGATTGAGGGGCGCCTTGCTTTTTTTCCCATGGTTGGCATACACCAAAGAGCCTCGCCGGTTACTCCCCCGCTTCGGTGATGGTTATCGAGCCTTGGGTCTCCTGGCCGTCTTCCATCATGGCGGCCCAGCCCTCCTGGTCGTTATAAAAAGCCGCCAGTATCCAGTCCCCGCTCTGGTCGTCATCAATCACGGCCATGATATTTCTGATTTGATAGCCCGAAAAGGTCGCTGCTTCCGATACAAGGGAGATGGCGCCGCCGTCCAAAACAGCCGGCATGGTCCATTCACTGCCGACCGAGACATTGACCACCATTCCGTCCATGTCGTCCTCGTTAATGCTTTCACATCGATTGTCGAGCTTTTCCCCTGTGAATTGGGCTTCGTATACATCCGGTCCTGTCGGGTCGAAGGTAAAAACGCCGTCAGTAATTTCGGTTCCTGCAAGAGTAGCTTGGTAGGTAAAAACGACATCTTCGGTTTCCAGACCAAAAGTCATAAGATCGCCGGCCAATGTGCCTGTTACCTCCTGCCCTGCTACTGCATCATCGCCAAACTCATCCTTGGCGACGTAGAGAATCGAACCATATAAATCGTCACCTATGGCCCTCATATCCATCACCATGAAGAAATTAAAAACATCATAGGTTTCGTCCACCATGGTAAGGGACCATACGCCATCAGGACCGGCGTCCAATGTTTTGTCACAGGGTTCCAGGTTGGCAAGAGGCGAAAAGGGCAGCGAAAAATTATGCCCATCGGCTCGTAATAATTCATTTTCATCATCGACTGTAACGAACATAACGGCCAGTTCCACCGAGTCAATGCCAAGGGGCAGTTCGGAGGGAATAGCAAGTTCGGAGGGAATAGCCTCTGACGGCAAGGTCACCTCAAAGTCATAAGCTGTTCCGGCTTTGTCGGTAAGGTCTACCTGGAAGCGGGACTCAGAAGCGTCATACCAATCAACAGCGTTATTCCGGTCATCGCCCCAGGAGATGGTGAACACCGCCATTATGGTTTCACCATCGGACACGTCGGGAAGATCAGCCGAACCGGAAATGGTTACAGCACCGTCAGGGCCGATCTTTTTTACGTCAACGTCGACGTCCAGAGATTCGACAGCGTAAGTTTCATCTCCACCCCAGATATTAAACTCCGTATAAACCGCCTCCCCGGCAACCACCCGCCACTGTCCGTCTTGTTCAAGGGCAAAATGCTGCACGCCTCCCAAATCCCCGCTGTAGCTCGCGTCAAACTCTATGTCATCGTGGGCTTCCACGGTAGCCTTAACTATATTTGTCGATGTGGCCGTTGCCGAGTCGCCGTTCACTTCGATCTTGACTATGGTCAGATCATATGAATTGACAACTAACCATGGATTATCCTCGAGGTTCTCCAAAGCGTCAGCTTCATGGGCTTCCTTGTCAAAGCCGGTATAATCGTAATTTGCGCTGATGTGCTTGAAAACCTTCTCCTCTAAACCATCGGTTGTCCGCTCCATCCATCCCTCGGTCATCTCTTTCACAATGGCCGCGATAGCCTCTTGTGCTGAATCATCGTCATCGCTATTTCCTCCAGTCTGGCATGACCAACAGAAGAAAAGGGTCAACATGACCATGATCATCATTATCGATTTAGTATGGTTTTTCATTATAATACCTCTCATTAGAGAATGGATTTTCCGTCAATTTTCTTTTCCTTTATATTTTAATCAATCAAAGTAAAAGATTCAACGCCAGTTTTAGCGATTAGGAAATCAGTTGACAAGCACCCTATTGGAAGAGGAAAATAAATTTAGGATTGGTGTTTATCTGAATTTGGGTCAAATTAACAGATTTTTAACAGACAAGCAAGATACGTTTTGGTCTAAATGAACAATGAGATGAGCCCTTATAAGGGATTTTTCGCGGGACTATGAAGCTGTTTTGGGGACTGTATGAACCTTCAGGTAAAAGTAATTCTTGTAATCACTCTGATCCTTGTAATGGTTATCGGTCTCTATTTCTGGATTTTACAGCAATATCTCTATCAAAGTTTTTTAGACCTTGAACTTGCTGAGGCCACCAAGGATGTTGATCGGAGCAAAGGGGGCTTGAATACGAATAAAGATCATCTTTCCTCCTTTGTTTATGACTGGGCAGCCTGGGATGACACCTATCAATTCGTTAAGGATAAAAATCAAGCCTATATTGTTTCCAACCTGGTGCCCGAAACTTTTACAGGAAGAAAGCTCAACCTAATTGCTATCTACGACGTGGAAGGAAATAAGGTATGGGGCAAGATGTACGATCTAAAAACCGGCAAAGAGATTTTCCTTGATGTTTTTTCCAAAAATAAAC
>CAYSHR010000031.1:0-14135 GCA_964430795.1 uncultured bacterium | reverse complement strand
TCGATTTTTGCCGCATAAAGCAGGTTTTCAGGTAAAGACGCAATGGCGCTCATCTGAAGCATCACCGAAAAAGCAAGCCCTCTCCATATAGAAGCCAGCCATAAAGAGGTCATGGCGCCTGACGTTGTTGTAAAGAAAGGCAGAGGCGATAATTCCATTGAAGATAGAACCGTATTTACAATTCCCGCCCTTTCGTCCAAAAAACCACTCCAGATAAGGGCCACAGCCAATTCTGAAAGAACCCACGGCAGCAAAAGAGCAACCTGGGAGACTTTTATCCCTCTAGGGCTTTTTCGTAAAACAATGGCAATCAGCAAACCCAGGCCAAGGCTCAGCACAACAGTACCGGCGGCATAAAAGAGGCTGACCATTATGGAATGATGAAAAGAGCCGTCCCCCAACAGCCTTTCATAGTTGGAAAAACCAACCGAATTCCCCATTTTACCTGGAGTTGAATCTGTAAATGAGATGTATATGGAAAACAACAGGGGCGCCGCCCAGACAAGGGCGACCAGAATCACAGCAGGCCCTAAATACTTGGCCGGAGCCCATTTATCGACAGCGGTCTTCACAGCCGCTCCCCTGTTTTTTCATGAAAAAAATGGATGGCGTCAGGTGAAACGGCAAGCCTTACTTTTTGTCCCGGCTCCGGTGATTCATCCTTGTCGGTAAAAAGGGCTTTGACTTCAAAACCATCGGAAAGGCTTATAGCCACGATAATTTCGTGTCCGAAATAATCCACCCTTTTTACTACACCGCTGATCCCCTCCTTTGAATCGCTAAAGGAAATATCCTGGCACCGGACACCACAGATCACATCCCTCGATTCGTAGGCGTTAAGGGCAATAAAGAATCCCCAGGGACCTTTAACCATGCCGGCGCCGGTTTTTCCAGGCAGAAGGTTCATGGGGGGTGTGCCGAAAAACCTCGCTATAAACTCGCAATTGGGTTTCTCGTAGATATCCTTTGGCGTATCAACCTGAACTACATTTCCTTCTTTGACAACAGCCACTCTCTGACCGATGGCCATGGCGTCGGATTGATCATGAGTAACGCAAATGGTGGTTACCTTTGTTTCATAAACCAGATCACGAATCAGTTCCCTGAGCTTATCCCTCAAAGGGATATCCAATCCCACAAGAGGCTCATCAAGAAGAAAGAGCTTTGGCTTTCGTATCAGAGCGCGCCCCAGGGCAACCCTGCCGGCCTCACCTCCTGATATCTCTTTCGGATATCGATCAAGGAGATTCTCGATGCCAAGCCTCTTAGCCATTTTCGGCACAGCTCTCTCTCCCGACCTCTTTCTTGCCTTTAGAGGAAAAGCGAGGTTCTGTCGGACAGTCAGATGAGGATAGAGAGCGCCATCCTGAAAAACCATGGCGATTTCCCGATCCTTTGGAGACAAACCTGAAAGGCTTATTTCGTCCAGACTAACCTCGCCCTTGTCCGGCTCAAGAAGACCGGCGATAATCCTTAACAGAGTGGTTTTACCGCTTCCCGAAGGCCCGACCACTGAAAGAAGCTCTCCTGGATGTACAACGAGATCAAGGCTGTCAATGGCGGTAAAATCACCAAATTGCTTTACGAGATTTTTTACTATTAATTGGCCTTTTCCCATGGAAAGGCATATTAGGGCAGCCATGGCAGAAAAGCAACCAGCGAGCCGCCATGCCGTGGCAAAAGGGGCAGGTTGTTCAGAATAAGATTTTCGCTATCCTTATTTTTCAGGTTCTTCCGGTGATTTTTCTTTGGATTCCTCAGCATCTTTCTCCTGGGACTCCGTTGATTTCTCCTCTGTTTCCATCCCTTCTTTTTCTTCGGGCTCGGGAGGGGGCTCGGGGAGCTCTTTTTTATTCTCTTTTAGTGCCGCGTTAAAGAGTATTTCCCAAAGGGAATTTTCGTGGACCGGCGCCTCTGTAAGGGAATAGAGATGGCTTTCCACAAGGAGTTTTCCGGCCATGGCCGCTCTGTATTCCTTCTTATGCCCTTTCTTGGTGCGTATGAGTTTTTCAAAAAGCTTTCTTACTTTTTCCGCCAATTCTTCGGTAATCAGCTCTTCAAGAATCTCTTTTCTGGTTTCTTTCCAGACTTCCTCATATTGTTCATCATAGGCGACAAGACTATCATCAGCGTACATATTCGCTAAAGGTTCGCGCATTTTCACAAGATCGATTTTCTCATAGACCTTTTCATGATCCAGGCGGATGTTTTTCAGATCATCATCTGTTTTGAACATATCAGCGAGATTCTGAACGGTCTTGATGAAGTTCTGAACGTTGCCGAAGGTGCTTATCATTTGATGTTGAACAGCGTTTTCACCCAATACCGTGGAGCTTCTGACCCTGTGACGGCGATTGTCCTTCTTCCGTTTCTTCATGGCTTTTAGCTGGCGTTTTTTCTCTTTGGCTTTAGCGTTACCTTTTTTCTTGCCCATTTTTCCACCTATAAAATATTGGCGTTATTCAAGGAGAGTAACTTAATAATGCTTTGTGAAAATTATGTCAAAGCAAATCAGCATAATCGGTCAGTTACCGGTAACTTGGATTTAGATCGGGGGACATGACCTCATTTTTTCATAACGCTTGGCATTGTCGATAAAGTCCGATAAATGGGGATCGTGTCCCCCGATCTAAAATCAGCCACAACATCCATTATCCGACTTGGCTGAGGTCTGGTCATCATCAGCGTCATCATCAATGCCGTCATCGTCGTTAAAATTGTCGTCATCATTATTGTCGTCATCATTGTCGTCGTCATCATCCTGGTCATCGTCAAATGTAACGCTGAGGGGTCCGAATTCCTGGTCAAGGTCAACCTTCGAGTTATATCTGACAAGATATGTAAAGGTTGCCTGCCCTTTATTTAATGGGGGTGAATCCACAAATTGATAATTAGCGAATCCAACAGGGATGTTTTGGGAAGTAATTTTATCCCACTGGCCAAGGTCGTCATTCCATCGTAAAACATCATAACCGGAGCCATCTGTTTCAACAATTGGCGCCCAGGTTATAGTCACATCCAAGAGTCCTTTCTCGATTTCCAGTTTCCAAAGATCGCATGAAAGAACCATCTCGGGGTTTTTGCTGATAGCCGCCATAAAAGTCATAGCCGGCCAATTATCGTCAAACACCTGGGTGAATATGGAGTCCGGGGGATAGAATCCCGGGTCGCTATTTGCCGGAGAGAGTTCGAAAGTATAGCAGAAAATGCCATGTTCTCCGTATGCCCAGTCGCAGGCTTCCCCTGAAAGTGGATATAGTTCATAAGCCGGCGTCGCGGTGTAGCTGTTATATGATGCCATGATGGATGAGGACTTTTCGAAGATGCTCCTGTCAACAGGATCAGGAACCGGGACATCATCGTATCCGAAAGGATATAGAATCAACTCTCCGTAGGTATGAATAGTAATAAAAGTGGTGACCGCGGCTCTTGCCGCGATAAAGTCTCTTATTGCCGCGGTTTCAAGTTCGGAAAAAGGGCTCACTCCTCTGTATGTATTGTCGCATGTATATCCTGATGAACCCGAATCCCTGCCCCATTCATAGCTGTAATTTCTGTTAGGGTCCACCCCCATACACCCTCCGGGCAGGCCGGTATTGGGATTCCTGTTTTTTCTCCAGTAGTCATATCCCATCTCTTCGTCATAAACCGCGCCATCGGGGTTTACAGTGGGAATGATATAAATCTCCCGTTCATTAACCAGGTATTGGATAAACTCGGATGTGGAGTATCCTTCAAGGAGGCGGGTCGCGGTTTCCAGGGCAAGTTCCGTTGAGAGTGGTTCCCTGGCGTGATGCCGCCCTGCTAATAAAAACCCGGGCTCCCCTTCTTCCTGTTCAGGGTTATCGCTTATCTTAAGGCAAAGGATCTCTTTCTCCTCAAGGGTTGTTCCAATGGAAAAGCCATGGGTAAGAGTTGGATAGTCATTTAAAAGGTCCTGAATATATTGGGCTGTTTCAGCCTGGTCATGATATCCGACCATGGATTTGGAGCTTTTATAAGCCGGAAGGGAGATATCAACAGAAAATCCCTGGTTTTGAAGAAGCCTGACCCCGTCAAGGTCGGTAATGATGTAGCAGTTGCCGGATTTTAAGTCAACGTTATCAATGGCAAACCCCATAGAAACCAGATGACCTCGCTCCCCAGGGCTGCCGGTCCGGACAACTATCTGATATGGTTCATTGGCAAATCCAGGGCAACCAAGGGCAAGAATCAAACTGATCAGGGCAAAAAAAGCAAGAACTTTCAAAGCAACCACCTTCCAAGGGCGGGGCTTAAGAATTACCCTCCTGACATAAGCTGCATAACCGTAAGGGTGTCGCCATTTTCAAGGCGAATCTTGTTTGGCTTCCGTTCACATTTTACGTCATTGTGAACAAGGTAAACAGGGAGCTTGAATCCTTTTATCTTTTTATAGATATCTTTTGAGATGGCGCCTGATCGGTAAACCGCGGTTACCGCCTCTTTTGGCGTTCCACCTTCATTAATGGCCACGACTTTTGATACGGTAAGAAAATCCCGCTCATACATGCCTATGATTTTTACTTCCACTTCAATGGTTTGTTTCATCCGCTAACTCACAACTTTTGGTAGAAAGGGCAAGGATAAGAGTCACTTTTCCAGCTTAAAACCGAAGGGCTTTTCCGTCTTTTTTACCCCGGTTGCCTTCTCGATCTTATCCGCGGACCAGCCGATTACCGAGCTTCTTAAAGGCCAGAAGAAGCTGTCGAGTGCCAGAATCAGCAAGGCCAGAAGTATCAAGGCGAGAATAAAAGATATTATGCTTGAAAGTATGCTTCTGTTTTCAACCCTATCCAATTTTCCGGTTCTGCCAAAAAGACCTCCCAGCTTTGTACGAATAAAGGCGAAAAAGATGGAGAAAAAACCGATCATCAATATTACAAGAAAAACGTTAAGGATAATCATTACGATTTTTGTCATAGATACTCCGGGAGCTAAAGAAAAAGCCGTACGTCAATAATTGATAAGAGCTATTATAGACTCTTTGATCGAAGGATTCAACAAGTGAGGCATTTGTGCTGTAAACTTGGTTTTTTGTCCTGCCAGGTTTTTAAAAAATTCTCGGTTCCGTCGCGGGACCGCGAATTACCCTGTCAAGAGCCCGCTGCCAGTCTCCCTTTGCCACTTTCTGCCCAAGTTTCCTTATCACCCACTTGAGCTTTCTGGGGTCTGACAACACAATCTCCCTCGCCTTTCCTTTTAGCGTCACCCAGGAATTATATGGTTCGGTTGACATAATATCCGAGCGAACCAGGGCTGGAACATAATAATTCCCTCCCATGGGAATAGCCATCGGATGATAGCCGCCCTCTCTTCTAACAGATTCCAGGAATGACATCTGGGCCGGGCTAAGGAGGTGATTCAGAGTCCAGTCAAAAAGGTCGGTTCTAGTGGGCTTTACATATATGGGCCACGTCAAAATCAGGTGAGGGCGTCTTGAGAGAATATATTCAGTGTCGTATTTCTCATGCCCGATAACGCCCTTGCCTGTTTTCATCTCTTTATGGGCAATGTGAAGATCGATAAGGCCGAGCATGTCGAGAATGTAGCGATCAGACCAGAATCCCAAGGCGCCAATGGGAATAGCGGCGATCTGGTGGTCTTTGGGCAACCTCGCCTTGAAATATTTCCCCAGGCTGCTCCATTCCGATGTCATACCCGAGATGTAAACATGCCTGGCCAACTGGTTTTGAACGCTCACGCACATTAAATTTACGAAAACCATTACAGCCACGGCCTTGACCCACATCTGAGGTCCGGTGGTTTTCTTCTTCTCTTCTTCTTCGGTTTTCTCATTAACTACCTGTGGAAGCCTTTTCAACTCAACCAGGAAAAGGACCCAAAAAGCCAGGCTGGGAATCAGAAACCTCTGCATGGGGAAAAAATCCCCACCCACATAGGCAGTATAAACAATGGCGATGACGCAAATGCCGCCATAAAGAATTCCTCTTCTGCCAAGAGACAAAAAGGAGAATTGTCTTTTCCCGGCATCTTTGGAAATGAAATAGAGAAGGATTGTTCCGGGGATCAGCAAAATGAAAAGCCCCTTTAGCAAAAATATGCCAAGGGCCAGAAAAACTATTATAAAAAGGATGTTGAGAGTGATAAAAAGCCATTTGCTTTTTCTGAAATAGTTGGCTTTGATAATGTAATAGAACAGAAAAAGAGGCAATCCCAAGGCAAGAATGCCCTTTGCGACGTAAAAAACCCCGAAAACAAAAAGCCTCAGGCTCTGGGTTCCAACTTTGGCGTAGAATGTGTTTGGGAGAAGGTATCCAAAATGAGACCAGCGCCATGCCCAATATCCACCGAAAAGCAGAAGCACGACAGCGGAATAGATTGCCGCCCTTGTAAACCTCTTTTTATCAAGGGGCAACAGTACCGAAAGGGCGATAGGCACCGCTATTAGTATTCCATCGGGCCGCATAAGCCCCGCCATTACTGTCAGCAAACCCGAGACTATGGGCAGGGCGCCTTTGTCCTCCTCCTTAAAATGAACCGCCACCGCGCCAATCCACAAGGCCGCCACAACAGGGGTTTCCATGCCCGAGTAGGCCCAGACCAGGGCGGAAAAACATGAAGCCAGAAACACAACACCGAAAATTTCAGCGCTTTTGGAATCAACCGCCGGCTCGGCCCTCTTCTTTTTCATAAGAGATAAGGCGATAACGCAAACAAGCCCCCACGCCACTACTCCGGCTATCTGGGCGAACAACACCAGGTCCTGGCCCCCTAAAACGCGAACAAGAGCAAGAAAGATCATCATCCCAAAGGCGGTGCAACCTTCCACATTTTCATTTTCATTAAAAACTATGCCGTTGCCCGCGGCCAGTTGCTCGGCATACCTGGCAGTAATGTAGGCGTCGTCCACCGGCTTTAAAACCCAATAAAAAGGGATTAAGAAAATGAGAAGGGCAAGAACAAATGCCGCCCACCTTTTAAAAAACCATTTTGCGCTCAACAGGAAATCTCTCCTTCTGTGTCCTTATTTGGCTTTTTCCAGACTTTCAGACTTTTTTTCATCAGCATCTTCTTTCTTCCTGTTGCCGCCAAAGAGCCAGGCAACTAATACACCAAGAAGGTAGAGTAAAGACAATGGAATGCCAAGACCAATCTGGGTTATGACATCCGGTGGTGTAAATACAGCGGCGGCAATGAAAATAACAAGGACCGCGTATTTAAAATTCTTCAACAACCACCCTGCTGAAACAATCCCTGTTTTTGCCAGAAAGAAAATCAGCAATGGCAACTCAAACGCGACGCCAAAAGCCAACAGAAGTTTTGTTGACAGGGCAAAAGTCTCTTTTATTGACGGCAACGCCTTAAAATATGGCGCCTGGAAGTTATTAATGAGAAACTCCAACCCCAGTGGAATGATCTGAAAGTAGCCGAAAATCGCGCCTCCAATAAAGAAAATGCTGCCAAAAAGCACAAAGGCGACAATGTAGGTCCTCTCATTTCTATATAATCCGGGGCCGATAAAAAGCCATATCTGCAACATCCAATAAGGAGTCGCCATAAGAATTCCGGCCAGCCCGGCAACTTTCAGGTAGGTAATGAATCCATCGGTGGGGTTGGTGAAAATCATCTGGGTATCGGGTCCCAGAACTTTGATCATAGGGAGCATCAATATTCTCAATATATCTTCGTGGAAAATCCAGCCGACAACAAACCCGATAAAAATCGAAACCGCCCCGTGGATAAGGCGGGTTCTAAGTTCCGCCAGATGTTCAAGGGGCGACATTACAGTGGGATCCTCGCCCTTGCGAGGTTCTTCAGGAGCCTCGTTTTTTTCCGAATCCGTCACTCGGACTCCTTCTGATAATCTTTTGACGATCCCTGATCGCCCTTATCATATAGCTCCCTTGCCTCCTTATCATCCCCCTCTTTTTCAACAAACTCCTCGGTGACAGGTTCACAGGAATCCTGGTTCTGAGAAGCTAAATCCCCCTTTACCACGGTAGCCTTTTCATCAAAAAGAGAAACGTCTTTAGTAAGTTCCGCCGATTCTTCCCTCATGACCCTTGAAAGATCACTGGTCATCCGTTGCACCTGCCCCATCAATGAGCCAAGCTTTCTGGCGACTTTCGGAAGGTTTTTCGGACCGATAATTACAAGAGCGACAGCCAGTATCAACAATATTTCCGTCAAGCCCATTCCAAACATGGTAATTCCTTATGTTTTCCGAAGGTTAGAATAGAGTAGCCGGCGCCAGGATGTCAAGCTTCCATATCCTGGATAAAATCGAAGTTTCTTGACTTTTATTTGAGTGATCATAAAATATATCTCTTTTGGGAATGATTTTCTATTGAGGATGTGATGTACAAAACCGGAATCGTCCGTGATGATATATATATTGAGCATGATATGGGTCCATATCACCCCGAAAGCCCCGAGCGGCTCATTTCCATTTATGAGATGCTTGATACTCCTGAAATGGCTGGAAAGTTTGAGTCCATCCCCACCAGAGACGCCACGAAGAATGAGATTCTCCGTGTTCATAACGAGTCTTATTACGATATAATCGAACAGACAAAGGGTGCCCGGGTGCAACTTGATCCGGACACCTCCACCTCTCCCCTGAGTTTCCAGGCCGCCATTAAAGCCGCCGGTGGAACTATAAACGCGGTGGAAGCTGTTTATAACGGCGCGGTAAACAATGCCTTTGTCGCCTGCCGTCCGCCAGGCCATCATGCAGAGGCCAACCGGTCCATGGGTTTTTGCATTTTCAACAATATTGCCATTGGGGCTGAATTTGCCCTTAGAGAATTGGGATTGAAAAGAGTCGCCATAATCGATTGGGATCTCCATCATGGAAACGGGACCCAAAACTCTTTTTTTGGATCGGATAAGCTTTTGTACGCCGGCACCCACAGATATCCTTTTTTTCCCGGCTCAGGGGACTGGGGCGAATCAGGATGGGGTAAGGGTGAAGGAAAAACTCTAAACATACCCCTCTCTCCCGGTTATGGCGACGGAGATTATTGCCAGATATATAACAGGATTATTAAACCGGCAATTCTGGAATTTGAGCCTGCCCTTCTTCTGGTATCGGTTGGTTACGACATTCACCACCTGGACCCTCTTGGAGGGATGCTGGTTACTCCAGAAGGCTTTAACGGGATTTTGCATACCCTTATGGAAGCGGCGGAAACTGTCTGTAAGGGAAAAATAGTGCTGGTTCTTGAAGGTGGATACAATGTGGAAGGTGAAACCAGGAGTGTAAAATCAAACCTCAACTTAATGGGAAAAGAGCCCGAAGAGAGAAAAGATGTTTTGATTAACGCTGAAAGACCTGATCATGTCAAAGCCATTTTGGACCAGGTTGCTCTAACTAACAAGAGATACTGGAACTTCCTGTAGGGTGTAATCGTTCATTGTCAAGGGGATGGATTTGAGATCGGGGGACATGACCGCATTTCTCAACATAGGCCGGCATTGTCAATGATATCAGGGAAATGGGGATCGTGTACCCCGATCTCATATATGAAAATCAGGGGACACGTAACAAGTACATCTCCTCGCTTTTCCAAAAAGCCCCCTTGTAACTGAACGATTCCTATAAGGTTCTTTTCCTTATAGAAGTCACATTGGAGTCACAAAATGAATGACCCTGTTTTCGGATATGAAATAGTCGAGCATACCGGGGACCTGGCGATAAAAGTGGAAGCTGAGTTCCTGCCGGATATTTTTCGCTTTTGCGCCACAGGAATGTTTGATGTCATGGTGGGTCTTGGAGATATCCAACTCGATTTAGGAGAAAGAATTGAGATTAAGGGACCTGACCTGGAAAACCTCCTTGTCCGCATGCTCTCTGAACTTCTGTACAGGTTTTCAACTCAGGGCATGGTCTATGGCGACTTCATTATCGAATATCTGACCCATGAAAAACTTATCATTTATGCCCAGGGACAAAAGATAAACCTGGAAATCCATAACGTGAAAAGAGAGATTAAAGCCGCCACCTACCATGATCTGCGAATCGAGGCGACGGATCATGGCTTTGCTCTTACTATTGTTTTTGACGTATGAAATCCCTAACTCCTAAAAACAACAGAACCATTCTAAAAACCGTTGCCTTGTCAAAAATCTTTGAGGGAAGAGGGGGGACCTTTTCGAGCAGGACCAAGCCTGTCATTGCCATAGACGACATAAACATTAATATCAATAAAGGCGCCACAGTGGGTATTCTCGGTGAATCGGGATGCGGCAAAACCACTTTGGGAAGATTGCTCATTGCCCTGGAAACTCCAAGCAGGGGCGAGGTTTTTTTTGAAAAGGAGAATCTTCAAAAGCTAAGTCCTGAAAAATTGAGAGTAAAGCGGAGGCGAATGCAGATGGTTTTTCAGGACCCTCTGGGAAGCATGAACCCAAGAATGAGGGTGGGGAAAGCCGCGGTTGAACCCATGATAGTGCATGGTCTTTTACCTAAAGGGCAAAGCCGGCAAGAGGAAGCTGTTAGACTATTTTCATTGGTGGGTCTTGCTCCGTCCCTTATTCAAAGGTTGCCTCACGAGTTATCAGGAGGGCAGAGACAGAGAGTTTGTCTTGCCAGAGCTCTCTCGACAAACCCCGCCCTTCTTATTGCCGATGAACCTGTGGCAAGCCTGGACATCTCCGTTCAGACCCAGATGATCGCTCTTTTTTCGGAGCTTTTTAATGATGAGGAAAGAACCCTTGTTTTTATAAGCCATGATATCAGGGCGGTAAAAGCTCTCTGCCAAAAGGTCTTGGTTATGTACTTTGGTAAAATTGTTGAACAGGGAAAAACGTGGGAGGTTATGAAAAACCCCGCCCATCCATATACAAAAGTTCTAATAAATTCCATATGCTCACTGGATCCGGAAAACCGTGGACTTTTAAAAAGAGATATTCCATCCGCCGATGCCCAACCAAAAAAGGGATGCCTTTTTAAGATAAGATGTGAAAGAAAAATGGCGATCTGCGAAGATGCTGTTCCCAAAGAGAAGAGGATTGCTCCGGAGCACAAAGTGAGTTGCTTTTCGCCGATTCAATGATGGGTTTTTGAAGATATCGCCAAAAAACTTCCCCTTACTGGAGGGAAACTAATTTGTCTCTTGACAAAAATCCACCTGAAAGGCTAATTTAGTGCTCCCTGTCAGATCGGTTGGGATTTTTGAATTGATTGTTGGTCACGGAAAAATGGTTTTATTGATTATTTTTCTCTGACTTTGGTGTTTAAACAGAAGCCCTAAATTATTTAAGGAGCGAAGAGTATGTCGGAAAATAATGGCTCTTCCAACAACGAATTTAAACCAGCGCCCTGGGAAAAGGAGGCAAATTCCATGGATGACAAAAAAAATGTAAGCTTTGTTTCAGGCTTGGCCCTTTTACTTTCAGTTCTTGCCCTTGTATTGATCGGATGGGGCAACATCGCCGATTCTCCGTCACAAGCCCAATATAAGGAACTGCTTGATCGTGAGCTTGATGTGGTAAACCAAAACGTCTTGGAAATCGACTCTAGGATTGCCAAGCAGATGACTTTCCATAAAACAAAAATGAGAAAGAAGAGCATTCTCAAACTTGCTGAACTCAACGCGAAAATTAATACTCTCAAAAGCTGCGCACCCCAGGGGTTTGACAAGGATTATCAAGCTCTTCAAGCTATGATCCAGGCTATGATGGTCAAAATGAATAGAGAGAAAGCCGCTGATCCGGCAAAAGAAAAGCCGGAAAAGGCCGTAAAGAGCGAAAAGGGCACTAAAGCTGAAAAAGCTCATAAGCCTTGCAAAGACCACTCCAAAGAGAAGGCAAAACACTAAGGGAAAAAAACAGCTTTCGGTTTTTATACCGGGGTTATATTTTAAAAGATCGGCTTTTTGTCGGTCTTTTTTTTTCAAGATGTTGCCGCGTAAATTTTTTCTTTTCATAAACTCAAGGCGGGGCTATGTTATTGGTCCTTGCGATGCGGGAATGGAAAATTGAGATGAATAAAGGAAAAAAGGTATCTGAATACTCATATGACCGCCCTCTGGATAAACTGAGGGCGACCATCCGATTCTTTTTCGTGGTAATCGGCGTAAATGTAACAAATGTTTTTACAGGCACGCCCTTTTTTATTTTTGCCTGGTTTTATATCGAGTGGTGTTACTGGACTTTTGGAGTTCCTTCCATGAAAGCTTATCTTTTTCTTGCCGGTATAAAAATAAAAACCATTGGACTGGAAAAGATCAACCTGAATCGTCCGGCTGTTTACGTTTCAAACCACCAGAGCCACATGGACATACCAGCCCAGATGGCGGCTTTGGGAATACGATTTTATTTTGTGGCAAAAAAAGAGCTTGGTAAAATTCCCATATTTGGATGGGCTTTGCCTGTTTTGGGTATGTTTATGATCGATAGGTCAACAACGGAAAAAGCCTATGAGTCCATTAGAAAAGCAGCCCGGAGCATTAAGAGGGAAAACAAGAATGTCCTTATCTATCCTGAGGGGGGCATATCCAAAACCGGAAGAATCAAAGATTTTAAAAAAGGCGCTTTTGCCCTGGCCATTGCCGCGGGCGTGCCTATTGTTCCTTTGCTGGTCAGTGGTTCGGGCAAGCTCTTTTCAGCTCACCGAAGGGAGTCAAGGCCGGGTATTATGGAAATCGAGGTGCTGGATGAGGTGGACACTTCCGGTTACTCCGAGAAAGACAAACAGGAGTTGATGGAAAAAGTTCATAAAATATTTGTCCGGGCTACCAAGAGAAACAGTACGGGCTAGAACTTATAGACTTCACCGACTCTTAAAATAGTCAGGTCCTTTCCAAAGACGGTTTTGAAAATGCTGACCGCCCAATCATCGGAATCGTGGGTTGAGAGGAAAAGCTTTTTTATACCCAGGTCAGATAGTTCCGTAGCCATGATGCCGATGGTGTCAGGAGTTACCGGCCGCCACGGGGGATTTTTTGACGCGATGAACCTCTGTTGCAGGGACCGTGACTGGTCAAGCAGGGCGTGAACACCACCAAAGAAGGCGAATATAGGGCGGCCTGTTATTTCCATGGCGTATCTTGCCATTTGAACAGCTCCGGGATGGCCGCATCCAACAACCAGTAAAAGACCTTTCTCCAGGTTGATTACCAACATCTGCTCAGGGGTATTGCCAAGAAAAAACATCCAACCCGGCAAAGGACCTGTGACGGCGACGCCGGGAAGTATCTCTTTTGGCTCGCTTAGAACTTCTCCGGTTAAAAAGCGGTGGGTAAGGTTTTTAGGTAGATAAATGGGACACTCGGGGAGCATATCACCAGGCATTCGAAAGGTTTTTCTCAACTGTTGTTTTAATCCGCCAACATGATCTCTGTGGTGATGGGATATAACAACCCCGGCCAGTTCTTTGCCAAGGGCCAAAGGATCTTGCCCGCTTTTGATCAGATTATGACCAACAGGATCAGAGTTTTTCCTGCCGTAGGAATCTCCCAGGTCAAAAAGGATTTTCTTCTTATCCGCTTCCACAAGATAGGAGACTCCCGCGTCGCCGATGTATTTTCCGTCACCAACTTCCCAGTCAAACAGAACAGTAATATTCACTTCCTTCGCGGTTTGAAGTTCCTCCATTTTTCCATGGGTAACAACGGCTTTCCATTTTCCCGAAAGACTGTCCGTCCTTAGTTTATCTCTCAGTCCAAGAAGAACAAAAATCCCGGCTATCAGTGTTCCCAATCCGACAATCAACAATGAAAGGGTAAAAAGCATACCTTTATCCAATAAAGAATTGTTATTCGTTCTTTTTAAAAAAGCGCCTACGTTTTTCTGATCATGATGTTAACAGAAGG
This sequence comes from uncultured bacterium, assembly GCA_964430795.1. Taxonomy (GTDB): domain Bacteria; phylum Lernaellota; class Lernaellaia; order JACKCT01; family CAYSHR01; genus CAYSHR01. The sequence goes on along the minus strand of CAYSHR010000031.1, from coordinate 336 downwards.
GCGCCATTTTTTACAAGAACTCGTTAGCAGCCCAAAATCCGCAATTGATTTTCAGCATACTCCTGATTTTCACATTTCGACACGATTTTTAGCCAAGACAGCTCAGGGCGCCTCATAAAATCAACTTCTACTATACCCGTTACTCTCGATAACGCAAAATATCTTTTGAACGCTTATCAATGGCCCGCTTTTCATAACTCAATGAATTTATTGCGAAACTATTTTAAGGGTGCCGCCTTGACACAGGAACAATAACGACATGGCAGGATATGAATATGTGCGCATGGCACCTATTTTGGATTAAAGGAAAGTAAAATGGATGGCCAGGACAAAGAT
>CAYSHR010000030.1:0-14398 GCA_964430795.1 uncultured bacterium | reverse complement strand
CCGAAAGATGGCTTGCCCAGAAAAAAGAGACTATCCAGATCAATTCAACAAGAGTGGAAACAGTAACGCCGCCATCAGGTCTTTTTAAAAAATTTTGGACAATAAGTTTATTTAAAATCGATTCGATATCTTGATGCTTTTTCTTCTTCATCTTGAGAAAAAGAGCGTGGAGATCCTTGTCCTTTTGAATAAGGGTGACAAATTCTCTGGCAAATAATGGATAAGAAAGGGTCAGCTTGAAATTATCTCTCATGAACTTGCCAAGATAGTCCAAATCCATATCCTTATCTTCATCCAGCTTGAAGCTTTTATCCAGAGCGTTAATCATTTTTATAAACAGGGCTCTTAGAATCTCTTCTTTATTTCCAAAATGATAATAGAGGCTTCCAGGACTTATTCCAAGTTCGTGGGCGATATGGTTGGTGGTAACCGCGGCTATTCCACGGTCATTAAAAAGCTTTAGCGCGGTTTCTAAAATCAACTCTTTGGTATTCATGGATAAAAGATATCATACCTTTTAGGCAAGAGAATAAAAAATTCTCCGATAATAAAAAAAAGGGTCAAGATGAACTCGACCCGGTTTTGGGCTGGAACAGGGCATGGCTTTTTGATTGGGGGAAAGTCATTCTGGAAAAACTTATGGTTTTTTGTATAAGAACGAATAATGAGGGCTTTATGTCGACTAAAAAAAGCCGCTTTTACAAAGTAATAGTACGACAAAAAAGATCATCCATGACAGTTTACCGCGACTTGTCAATAAATCGCGGGCAAGCTTATTTTTCATTAGCCCGCAAAGAACAAAAAGGGTAGTTGACTATATGTGGGGTGTAATCGCGCCTATCATCAATAGCATCATGATGAGAAATTATAATGTGAAAAGAAACATAAAGCTTCAAATTCGATTTCACACCGACAATATTGCCCTGTATCGTATCCGTTGCCGGTCCAGCAATTTCAATTTTCAAATAGCTTTAATTTACCCTAAATTCCGAATCATCAACTAGAGTAATTGCTCGACAATATACCCGCAAGGGCATGGCAGGTCAAGGAATTATCAAACGGGAGCTCAAAATGTGCCAAGGCAAAAATCCTCCGGGGTGGGACAAATTTCCTTGACATTGGGCAGGTCAAACTGTATAAGATACCACTTTCGTTGGGAAAGAACCCTTTTGTCCAATGTTTATCAGTTAGGAAGATAATGCTCTTTCGCCTGGTATGAGAAGATAATTTATTGTTAAGGAGAAATATCTTGGCTACTCATAAATCAGCCATGAAAAGAATTCGTCAGACAGCCACAAGAAACACCCGCAATAGAATGGTGAGAAGCAAAGTCCGTACCTATGCTAAAAAAGTAAGAACCGCGGTCCAGGAAGGAAACCTGGAAACAGCTCAGGCAAGTCTCAAGGAGGCCGGCAAATATTGGGCAAAAGCGGCCACCAAAGGCGTTTACAAAAAGAAGACAGCTTCCCGTTCCATCTCCAGATTGGCAAAAGCCGTTAATAAGCTTCAGGCAAACTCTTAATTTGGGTTGTCCTTTATTTCCGGCAGAGATCCAGAATCAGCTTTTCAAGAACCACCCTATTGCTGATCCTACCGCTTTTTAACTCAAGATCGGATTTGGTCAATGTCACCAGGGAAAGGCGCAGCTCTCTCCTTGAGAATACTTTTGCCTGGGCAATGAGTTTATCTCTGACAAAATCCATAACCCCCATGGCGCGGCCAATCTCTTTTGTCGGCGCCTTTGCTATCAGCATGGACCTTACAAGCATGAGTTTTCTCATGTGAGCGCTTACCTGCCACAAAATACCAAGGGGCTTTTCTCCGGCGTCAATCATCTTTTTGATAAGATAGAGAGCTTTTGTCCGGTTTTTCCGCCCGACGGAATCGGTAAGCTCAAAAACGCTTTCGGTCTTTACGGCTGCCAGAACAGCTTCAAGATCACTGACGTCAATTGTCTGATTGTCACCAACATAGAGTGAGGCTTTTTCAAGCTCAGCATTGGCCTTGGCCAGGTTGGCGCCCACAGCGCCTACAAGGAAATCAATCCCTTTTGGAGTAATCTTCTTCTTGTGGATTTTGACTATGCGTTTTAACCAGAAGGGCATCCGGCGTTCATAAATCCGCTCAAAAGCATAAGCCTTCCCGTTTTTTACCGACCGCTTCCATATCTTGGTGTTTTTGGCCAGCTTTTTATAGCAAAGGACCAGACAAGTGGAGGGATTGGGAGAAAGAAGATACTGGGCAAGGCGCTCTTTCTGACTAACCTTGATCTTTTCAGCTTCCTTATAAACCACAAGGCGTTTTGGCGACATCATGGGAAGCTGCTCCGCGGCCTGTATTGCTTTCTCAAAAACCCCCTTTTCGTCCCCGTGAAAGAGATTACAGTTCATGTCGGCAAAAGGACCGACCACCACCTTCTCCTTGATGGCATTTATCATCATGTTCAGAAGAAAAGGCTGGTCTCCAACAAATGTATAGATGGGAAGGGTTTCCTTTTTCAGCTCCTTTTCAAAGGATTCCACATCCATTGGCTGCCGGCGCCTTTCCTTGTTGAGTCTTGTTTCTTATTCCTCTTTATCGACCTTGCCCCCCCACAGGGAACCCATCAAAAATTCTGTCATGGAGATCAGCCATAAGTTTTGACGCGATAAAGCGAATGGCTCTTTGTCTTGCGGCTTCACTGGAGAAAATATCCGCCTCGACTCTATAATCCTCAATTCTCGATACGCTGTTATCTTCCCATAGAGTATCGCCGTTTTTGGCGACAAGACGGATTCTCATGGAGAAGTTCGCCCTGTACTCCACCGCGAAATCCCCTGTTGAAAAACTGAGGGCTTTTACTGTAAATTTGCGTATTGTGCCGATTAAAACAGCATCAGCTTCTTTTACATTTGAGAGTTTGGCAAAGCCCGAACGGATAATCTGTTCTCTCAGAGCGTCGGTGAAAAGAGTCTCAACCCCGGATTCATATGTATCATTTCGAAAAACCGGGACCGCAATGGAATCTATGCCGCCAGGTAGATTTATTCCTCTTTCAACCCTGTGATAACCGCATGAAAACATTACTATTTGTAAAAACAGAAGAATTGTCAGTGGAATAAACAAGTGTGTAGAATAGAAGGGCAAAAACCCCCATAAGCCCCTAGGGTGTTTTTTCCGAATATGTACAAAACAGGTCACGAAACTACATCATGGGAGGAACCTGCTTATCGCCGGCCTTATACCAATCCAATTTGTTGGTTTTCATTTCCCAGATAACGTATACGGTTTGATCGTCAAACTTGAACTCAAACCAAACCTGCCCTGAATCCAGATCAAAAGGACCTGCAGAAGGTGTAAGGAGCAGAGTGTTATTTTCTCGTTTGTCCACACACTCAAGGTTGCAGAAGGTCTGTCCCATTTTCCTGTGGTCTGACATTTTGTACACGATACCGGTCTTGTCTTTATATGTACTTATAAAATAAAGGTCTACAAAAGTTGTTTTACCTTTAAATGCCGACAGGATGTATTTTAACTTGGTTACTCCCGCCTCGTCCCAGGAAATGCTCATTTCACAAAGCTGAATGCCTGCCGGGCTTTTATGAAAGCTATCGCCAAAATATAGTTTTTTAAAGGCCGCGATACGCCCCGCGGCAATGGCTGAACCCGCAAAGGAAACAACTAACGCTATAATAAAAATTACAACAAAAAACCGTTTCATTGACACCCTCCTGACAATTGAGCAATGCATTAGGAAATGTACATTTTCACCTTATATTGGTTTTGCCTTATGTTGTCAACAGCAAAGACGTTATACCAGTAATCGTTGGGTTACCGGCGGCAAGGTTAGATATCCGTGGCCATCGTCCCATTTTTCAACGATAGCCGACATTGTCAATGATATCAGGAAAATGGGGTTCGTGTGCCCCGATCTCATACATGAAAAACCAGGGACGCGCCCCTGGTTCAAAAATCAGCCTGTCTATTTTTTTCTAAATTCATTAATTCCGCGAATCAGATAAAGCCCACCAAGGCTTGCCAGAACCAGATGGCAGGGAATAACGGTTTCTCTAAATCTGGCTTCAAAGAAGATCAAGCCATATATTATGATAAAGTTTAGCTGAATAATGAGCAAAAGCAGACCATCTGAGAACCTGGATCCGATGAGGATTATCAAACCGGCAAGAAGAAAAAAGGTCCAGAAATTGCTCCACTGAAGATTGTATTTGAGGTCAGGGGAATTATCATTGGAATTATTGTAGATGTGAATTGCCCTGTCTATAAATCTGCCGGCCATAGCCAGGGGTTTTTCCCTGATGGCTTTAAAAGCTTTTCTCAAAAGTAATCTATCTCTGGTAGCTTCATCAATATTTGACAAGTCTCCGCCCTTCCGGCTCTTCTCCATAAGGTCTATCCAGACCTCGGGTCTTGACTTGTCGGTATTTTGCATCAGCAGGTTTAGACCGACATTTGATGTAATAAGAGTAAATCGGTCATTTATGTTCATGTTTCGCTGAATCCATGGAAATATCACCACCAGCAGGGATATAAAAAACACCATGGCGAAATAAGCTTTTCTTTTTCCCGTAACTCTGGCGGGTTTGAAAAATAACCAGGGCCATCCAAAAGCCAGTAGAAAATATAAGGGATAAAGTATCGGACGAGCCAATGACGCGAGCCCAATTAGAATTCCGGCGGCGGCAAAAAACGGCCATTTTGGAAAACGGAAACCCTCCATTAGAAAAATAGAGGCTCCTGTAAAGAGAAAAATAAATGTGGTTTCAGTCATAACACAGGGCATAAGACCCATGGCCGGGGCCCAGAATGAATATATCAGCAGAAGGAACCAGTATACCCCCTTGCTATAGGAAATCCGGAGACCCCAAATTGCCACAAGCAGCGCGGTCAAAGCACCGATTAACCCCTGAAAAAGGAAAAAGAGGGCAATCCCCGCGCCTTTATCGGTCATTTTCATAAAAGCGGCAAGAATTCCTGGAATAAGCGGAGGTCGCCTGGTTCTATCAGGAACTCCGAAGTTTGAAAGGGTGTCCACAAAGCCCCTTCCGTCAACCATATTTTCCGCGATGTTGATATAGGAGTTGGTTCCAAGCCAGTAGCAATCATCACAAAAGGCGAAATAGAGCCTCTGGCCAAAACCAACAGAGATAAGGAGGCCTGAAAGAGCAAGAAAAATCAAAGATGATTTGGAAGTCTTTTTGAGACTTTTTTTAAGGGTGCTCATTTCCCCTTTTCCGGAATGGTCAGCATCATTTCCGTAGCACCAAGGGTAATTAGGTCGCCGGTTTTCAGATTTTTAAATCCCGCGATTTTTGAGTTGTTTACCTGGGTGCCATTGGAGGAATTCTGATCCTCGATGGAAAAGTCGCCTTCCTTTCTGAATATGATGGCGTGAGTTCTGCTTACTCTATTGTCCTTGACTTGGATATTGCATCCCACAGATCGGCCAAGACTTGTTTTTGAAGAGACAAGTAGAATCTTTTTTCCTTTTTCAATTCCCGAAAGAATAACCAGAAATGGGTCGCTGGCGGGCTTTTTCCGCCAGTTATCAACATCCTCTTTTAAAATAGTCTCTGACTGCCGGAAAGTCATATCAACATTTTTTTCTTTATCGGGCATGGCGCTTTTACTCCATAATCACTGAAATAGAATATAATAGAGTAGAATCCCTCCGGCTATGGCGGCGCTAAAAAACAGTAGAAGTCTGTATCCAAAATCAGGCTTTACCACCTTTACCGAAACTTGAGACATTGAACTCCCTGTTTTCTTAAAGGAAGACTTGGAAGGTATGGGTTTGTTGCGAATGGCCGGGTTTTTTTCATCCTGCCAATCATCTTCCCTTGTTCCAACTTGAGTAGTGCTTGCGAAATCATTTAAAGGATTTGTTTCCAAAATCCTCAGTTTGTTTATACCGACAGCAATGGTGTCGCCGGCGTTAACCCGGCATTCTCCTTCAATCTTTTTTCCGTTTACATATGTTCCATTGGAGCTTTTAAGATCTCTGACAACAGCTTGGTTAAGCTCTTTTAACTCTATGCTCGCGTGTTTTCTTGAAACTTTATTGTCGTTAAGAATAATTTGGCAGCGCTGATCACGCCCAATGATTATCCGCCCTGTCAAGGGAAACTGAGCTTCTCCACCTTCGGCGTCTTTGAGAATGATTTTGAACATAGCTCTTTTATCAGCCTTATTTTAATCAACCTCTAAATTCACTATTCAAAACATGAAATGACAAGCCCCGCGATATCAACGCTGGTAACGGAATTAATTTCCTCCAGAACGCTTTTTACCGCGGATACTCTCTGCTGCTCAAGCAGGCCGGCCATGTCGGCGTTCATGTTGTCCATGTTAGAGAGTATCGAAACGCCGGAAACCGAAATGTGAGAGTTTAATTCGTCCACAAAGTCCGTCCCTATATCTTTTTCGGAAAAGATTACAAGGTGAGCGTTGTTAAGCTGATCCAGAGCCTCAAAGCAGGCAGTTGTCAACTCCTCGCTGGGAATATTGTCGGCCAAATAGAAGATGACGGAGTTGCCGTCAAAATTGGCAAAGATTATTGCGCCATCATTGTTTTCTTCCAGAACCTGAATGTCTTTGTTTGAAAGCCCCACTTTAAAAAGAGTGTTGGTCAAAAATATTTTTGCCACCCATGAGGGGTTTACTTTAAAAGATTGATCCTCACTGATAACCGCGATTCTTTTGGCGTCAAGATCCTCAATAGGTTTACCTGTAGGACTCTTGATTCCGGCCATTGCAAGTTGCTTTAAAGAGGCTCTATCTTTTGCTCTGATTATTGGCCGGCTCGTCTGGTCATCGTAAATAACGATTTCTTCCGAAAGAAAAGCGGCTTCAAAAAGTTTGTCAATAAAATATTCCAGTTCCTCGGGCTGCTCCGAATTTTCCAGAAAAAGGTCAACCTCAATAGAGTCCTTCTCTTTAAGGTTTTCTAAAAGCTCAAAAAGCCTGGGGTCCCTTAAGATGCTGGCAAGCTCGATATCTCTTTCGGATGGTGTAGGAATGGAAGCGCCTTTAATAACCTGCCCTTCCGTTACCACATCTTTCCAATCAAACTGAGCGTCAATAAAACCTTCAGTGGCCGCGCAAAGCTTTTCCAGGTGTGTTCCCTCGCCACTGCTTATCGGGCCAAGCTCCCCCAGCTCCACATGATAATTTCCCTCGGCATCCTGCTTTCCTGGGTCTGCAAAAGGGTCATTTTTACCACTTTTTGATTTGTTCTGAGATGAATCGACAGGAGCGCCTGTTGATATCTTTATATAGCAACAGATACCGTTTTCCGGGAAAAAGACTTCACCAAGAACCAGGTTGGTTGCAAGGGCGCTTCCAAGGTATTTATCAAGGGATGGATCGGGTGCCAGACCAAGATTGTCCAATATGCCTTTTTTAAACTTATGGATAACAGGCTTGAAGCCCCCACGGTCAAGGTCATTCAGAAATTCTATTGTATTTATCTCTGATGCCGGAACCGACGCTGTTTTTCGGGTGAACGAGAGCATCATTGCCATACCCCTTTCAAATTAATATTGCCCAATAATATAGTCAGCCTATTTTCAATACAGTCTCATGTCAAGAACCAATGCCACATCAGTGTTCCGGTAAAACAGTTGGGCTACTTATCCCACCCGCCTTTTGACCTTAGAGCTTCAATGGCTTTTGAAGCCTCATTTTTAAGCACCACGTAATCGGTTTTTGCCACGCGATTAAGAGGCAGGTTGCCCGGCTCAAGAATAATGTAATGGGACGGGCGCATATAGGCGGCGATCTCTTTAGCGTGAGCGCCAAGTTCTAAAACAGTAAGCTCCACACCGGGTTTCTTTTCAACAAAAAGAACAACTCCTTCAGTGAAAATATCATGAGGCTGCCCAACCGCGGCGCATGAGGCCACTTTCTGTTCCAAAGCCGCGAAGTGATTTTCTATCTGGGCAGGGTGCACCTGGTATCCTTTTGGCTTGATCACAAGTTTACTTCGACCTGAGAAGTGAAGGCCCTTGTCGTCTTTGAAGCCCAGGTCTCCTGTATAACAGACGCCATCCGTCGAGACGGTTTTCCTGTATGCTTCTTCATTGTTAACGTAATCGATAAAAACCTGGGGTCCGGAAAAGCATATCTCCCCCACCTGGCCATCGTCAAGTTCCTCGCCGGCGGCGCCATCAGCGCCAATCGGCTTTCTTATTGAAAGGGGCGTGACGGGCATATCGTATCCGACGCTTGCCAGAATATCATCCACTGTACCGTCAAGGGGTGAATATGTGACAAATCCGGCCAATTCCGAAAGACCCAATCCAGTGCCGAATTTGGGGGCCATGGCAGCCAATTGCTCAAGGAATTGCCTGGTTACCTGCTGCCCGCCATATAGCGCGAACTTGAGAGAGGAGAGGTCAAAGTCGCTATAGTTGGGCAACCTCCACTGCATGGCGAAAAGAGCGGGAATCTGGCCAAAACTATCTATCTTGTATTCATCAATGGCTTTTAGAGATTTTTCCGCGTCGAAAATATGCATGACGATGCAGGTGCCGCCATAGAACAAAGGAGTCATAAGTTGCTCGGCCTGACCGCCAACATGGGAAGGAGGAAGGTTTACAAGCATCTTGGGGTCTTCGTCCATGCCAAAAGCCGCGCCCAGACACATGTTCTGACACGTAATGTTCCTGTGGGAAAGCAGGGCGGGTTTTGGAAAGCCGGTTGAGCCTGTGGTGTAGATTACCTGGGCGCCGTCAGTTTCCTTTACATTGTTCATTGCCTGAAGGTAGGCAAGCAATTCAGGAGAGTTGTCCGGGTCGACAATAGCGGCCTGAGCCATCTTTTGGGCTTCCGCGGCCAAAGTAAAAGCCGAGATAGCGAAATCAGCGGTTTGATCCGGGGGCGTAAACTGTATAAAGTGTTCAACATAAGGGCAGTTATCCTTAATGGCTTTTCCCAAAGGAGTGAAATCAGCCACAGGTGTTTTGCCAAGAAAAGCGAATCCTTTTGCTTTGACGATATCCAGCGAGCGAATAACTTCCGGCGCTTTTAATCGAAGATCAAGAGGGGTGTGAATCACGCCGATCTTGAAACAGGCGTATTCGAGAAAAATATGCTCCGCGAGAAATGGAAGGCTGGTAGCAAGAAAATCTCCCTTTTTATATCCCATTGAGACAAGTTTGATGGCAAGAGCGGTGGATGCCTGATCAAATTCCTTATAGGTGTATTCCTTACCTGTATCAACAACCTTTAAAGCCACGTGGTCGGGCTTTTCAAGAGCCCATTTTGAGATTACTCCGTGGAGCAGATGCCTGTCGGCAAAGTCATTCTCAAAGTTTTCCAAAGTATACTGGGGAACACCGTTCTTTTTCGCGACTTTATCGCGAATTTCGTCTTGGCTCATCTTTTTTCTCCATTGATAAATTATGCCATGTATGAATAAACGAATAAACCCTGCTTGATGAATGTTTTTTAACACTTTCTTATTGAAATCTCAAACCAAAAGTCAAAGGGTGGAAAAGAAAAATAGTAAAAAGACTCCCCGGGTTCTTCTACAGGAAAATCCAATTAAATTGCCTTGCCAACTTTTACGACAAAGTATATTTTTAAAAGTAATGAATCTGTTAAAATATCCCCGAGAAAGAAACTTCCTGCTTTCAATTGTATTGCTGGTTCTGGCTATCGGGATTGTCTGGCGCGTCTATTCGGTTTCATTTACTGATTCATTGTTTTTTTTCATCGCTGTTTTTCTAATGTTTTTTATCCCCGGCATTATTCTTCTACAGGGTTTTAGAGAAAATTTCACTTTTCCTGAGTTTTTTCTCCTCTGTACCGTTACCGGCATTGTTTGTTCCGGGGTGAGCAACCTGTTTGCCATGTTAATATACTATTGGATAACGTCGGATACGGCTTCCATAGTGGGTCCCTTTTCCTATGCCTGGTCCTCTGCCTTTGGAATTATATTCGCTGTTCAGATGATTCGACGAAAAATATCTCTTCCCGCCTTTAGAGCGCCCAAAGGCTGGGGATGGTTGGCGGCGGTGCTTTTTGTCATCTTTTTTATTGGTAATGCCAAATATCACAACGGCTATGTTTTGCCTGATGGGACAATGGGGTTGGACTCTTTTCACGAAATTGAACCCCTTGTCCATACACTGTTTTCAATGGAACTGGTTCGCGAATTTCCCATGCAGGCCCCCTTTGCTTATGGAGTCAAGCTAGGGGGCTACCATTTCATGTCCGATCTTTTATTGGCTCAAATCCATTCCATCACGGGAATAGCCGTCAGGGATCTATTTTTCAGAATGGCTTTTACATTGGTCTACCTGCTGATTCTCGGCACAGCATGGTCGGCAATAAACAGGATGGTAAAAAACAGCGGCGTCGCCCTGCTGTGGGCATTGCTTGTCATTGTTGGGGGAAGTCTTTCCCCTCACGTCATTCCCCTTATTTTATTGATAGGACAGGCACAGCCCGAGCTATTGACTTTCTCGGGACACCTTTTTCTGGCAATTGAAGCGAATTTACAGACAGGGCTTTGGATTTCGATCTTCTTTACCTCATTGATGTTGTTTCAAAAATCAGAAGGATCAAAAATAAAAAGCCAGGTCCTCCTGGGAGGATTTCTCGTTGGTTGCTCAATACATTTCCTCGCCTTTGGAGGCGCTGTGGCCATAACCGCTCTTGGTTTAACCGGAGTCTGGTTTGGGCTGAAGGATAAAAAGGGGGATTTTTTCAAGTCGGCTTTTATCGCGGGAATCGTCGCTCTTCCCATCCTTTTGCAATTGAAGACAAGCTCTCCGGGCCAAACCATATTCAAGCTGTCGGGAGGGTGGCATCTGATTACCACGGCTGTCAGGCTTGGGCTGGCTGAATCAGCCGAATCAATAATTGACGCCGCCCAAAGGGCGAATCTCCTGATAGTATTGGCGGCATGGATATTTCTGTTTCTCCTGTCCGTCGCGGGAATGGCGGGCTACCGGCTTTGGGGGATAAAAATCTTCTTGTGGGACATTAGTCATCTTTCAAACACCAGCCCTGTTCGGTTCTGGCTCGCCATCAACATACTCCTTGGTTTTATTTGCGGCACCTTTATCTCCCTTGGCTATTCCTATACTTTTGATACGCCGTCAACAATCTATTTCATCTGGCTAAACGGGTTTATCCCTCTTGGGATATATGGCGCCATCCAATATTCAAAAACAGCCACGGGCTCCACAAAAAGAAGAAGAAGTAAAATGCTGGCCTTGTTGTTGTTTCTCGCTTTGCCCAACTGCCTTTTGATTTCCGGAAATCAACTGGGGATCAAGTTCATGGACTTTGAAGAGCTTTACGAGAGTAAAATCAGCGCGGTGGAGGCAAAAGCCCTTCAAAAAGTAAGAGATATTGGGGGCGATGATTGGATGGTAGTGCCTGAAAAATGTTATTATCCCGCCCTGGCCGGGCACAGGTTGTTTATAGTCAAACCCCCTGAAGGGCTACATAATTTCTTTGTCTCAGATAACAATTTTGACGAGCTCACTTTGATTCCCAAGACCCTGTTTTCCACAAATGACCCCGAAACAGCGGCTCAAATATTTAAGACCTTTCCCGATATTCAATATATCTTCGCGTGCAAAGGATCCGGACTTCATTTTTTGCCGGTTAAGTGGCTTAAGGAAGTTTACGTTGAACAGGGCGTCGGTCTATATTCTGTTGTACGAGATAAATTATCTATTGAAGGCGCACCCGATGTTGATTTTTCGGGGAATTGAAAAAGGACGGCTTTTTTAACGGCCAATAGAATGCGGTTGTCGGGAGTTTGACTTATTGATGAAAAAAATTCTGCTGATAAAAATAGGTGATTCTTTTGCCATGGACATTTCTCCTCCTCTTGGCGTTATGTATCTGGCGTCTTTTCTTCGCCGAGAGCTTCCTGTTGATGTTCACGTTCTGGACCTTCAGCTTTATAATTTGACTTGTGATCAAGTGGCAGAATATGCCGCGGCCCTGGGTCCGGATCTTGTCGGCTATTCCGCTGTTTCATTTCAGGCAAAGTCTCTTTTTAAATTGGCTTCTAAAATAAAAACCCGGTTGCCTGATTCGGTTCAGGTCGCGGGAGGCGCCTTTCCGTCGAGCCAGCCGGCTGAGGCTTTATCAGATCCATCCATAGATTACTGCGTCAGGGGAGAAGGGGAGTTGGTGCTGGCAGATATTGTCCGGGTCATGATGGGTGAGAAAAAGATAGAGTCTGTAAAAGGCATAGGGCGCAGGCGCCGCGGCGAAATTGTTTTATCTGCAAAAATGGAGTACATCGAGGACCTGGATTCCTTGCCCTATCCAGCTTTTGATCTGGCGGAGATGGAAGCCTATGGCCGTTATCCCCGCCAGGGATTTATTTATAAACATAGAAAATATTTCGCCCTTTTTACAAGCCGCGGGTGTCCATACGGATGTACCTATTGCCACAATATTTTCGGAAAGGGCTTTCGCTTTCGCGGTTCTGAAAATGTTCTGGGAGAGATAGATGTTTTATGTAATAAATATGGAATTGGCGAGTTGCAAATCGCTGATGATGTTTTTAACCTCAGGCGTGATCGCGCCCGGGATATTTTAAAAGCCATTGCCAAAAGAAATTATCACCTTGGGTTATCCTTCTCAAGTGGTCTTCGCGCCGATCTGCTGGATGCACAGATGGTGGATTGGCTCAAAGAGGCCGGCGCCTTCAAAGTCAGCATGGGCATAGAGACCGCAAACCCCGAAATGCAAAAGCGCATCAGGAAAAATCTTGATCTTGAGAAGGCGCGAAAAGGAATTGAACTATTGGCAAAAAAGGGCATCATGACCCATGGCTATTTCATGATGGGTTTTCCCGGGGAGAGCCGTAAGCAGATGAAACAGAGCGCCTCTTTTGCAAAAAACAGCCATCTTCATTCCGCTTCTTTCTTTTTTGTAGTTCCTTTTCCTGGAACCAGGTTATATGAAGAGAGTGAATCAAAAAAGAAAAAAACCTATGTTAATATGTCGGCTTCCAGCCTGTTCGATCCACGGATGAGTCATATAAGCCTGTCTGATGTACCATCGGGTGACCTGAGAAAGATAACAAAAAGGGCGACGTTGAATTTCTATTTAAGCCCTTTTAGACTTTGGCGTATTGTTCGGGACATACCAAACAAAAAGCAGCTTTTATTCCTTTTGTCTCTTGTTGTCACTCGGGCCTGTTTTCCTGTGTTTCTCAGGCGCGAGCATGAAAAAGCGTTGGAGAGAAAATCAAAATCCTTGTCATGGTGAATGCTGCCTGAAATGACCCTGCCGAAAATTGTTGCTCCTTTGTTTTTACTTTTGGGAATTCATAAAGTTCATAAGCTACAGGGCTGGTATTTCCCATACGCCATTTATATCACAGACCAACCATTTTCCCGCCGGTCCCGTGTTTACTCCTCTTAGTTTTTTCACAAAGCCCGTGCTGTTTTTTATTCGGATGACTTTTATTGTCTTGTTTGAATCAAGATCGATAATATGAACAGTGCCTGTAACATAATTACCCGCGATGAGTCTTCTGTTCTTCTTGTCGATGGCCAATTCCCGAGGAGCGTATCCAACGTCAATCCGATCAATGGCCTTAAGGTTTTTGTCCATAACAATAACGTCGCCGGCTAAATATCGGGCCACATAAATATTTCCGGTTTTCTCGTCAACCTCAGTTCCCCAGGAAACCCCGATAAATTTGGACCTTTCCGAAGAAAGTTTTTTTAGATCAATGGAATGGAACAGCCCTATTAGCATAGTTGAGACATAGGCTCTTTGCCCGGCCTGATCAACAGATACTGAATATGGCATAAAATAGGTTGTAAAATTACCCAGGGTTTTATCTTTGGCCAGGTCGTAAACCAACATGTTGTTTGTAGCTTCGCACAAGACTATCAGCCTTTTGGGTTCATAGAGCAGTTTAACGTCTATGGCCCTTCTGCAATTGTCAAAAATGTAGTTTCTGGTTTTTCCCTCATGGCGTCTGGTTACATTAATGTCATTGTCGGATTCGATTTCAAAATTAAAATTTGAGATATAAAAGGCGCCGTTCTCTACATCAACATCGATTCTCTGGGGATGGTCGGCGCCTGAAATTTTATCCCATTTGCTTCCATTTAAAAAAAGAGCGTCTTCTTTTCTGGATAAGGTTATCATGGCGCCGGCACTGTTCTTCGCGGCATGGTAGGCCGAAAGATTGTAAAGTCTTTCGCCCTGTACTTCCTCTGAATTATAAAACATGGCCAGGTTGATAATAAAAAAAGAGGCTGCCGCCAGTATCCCCATGGACCATAGTCCTTTGTCCGACCAAAAAAGCCCATAATTTGATTTTAAGCTGAACTTGAAAACAAGAAATGTTATAGCCGCCAGAGCCAGGGATATGGAAGGTTTCCACGTGGCAACCGAAAGCCAGGAG
>CAYSHR010000029.1:0-14421 GCA_964430795.1 uncultured bacterium | reverse complement strand
CCTGATAGGCGTGCATGTCCAAAGGCTCCTCAATCCAGGCGATCCCCAGATCATCGCACCCTTTTCCAAAATCAACGGCCCTTTTCAGATCCCAGATGGGAGTTTTCTCGATAAGAGAAACGGGCCACCCCTGATTGGCGTCAACAGCGATGATAAAATCGTCTCCGAGCTCTTTTCTGGCATCTTGCAGTATCTGAAGGTCTTTTTTAATATCCTCGGAATGGACTCTGATTTTTACCGCGCCAATCCCCATATCCCTTATTTGGTCAAGATAAGGGCGTCTTTGCTTTATGTCGGCCAGGGACCCTGTGGAAGCATAAACTTTAGCGTCACTCACGGTTTCATCACTATCGGCAAGGAGTTTATAAACAGGGCGTCCCCGCTCTTTTGCCCACAAATCCCAAAAGGCCGCCTCAAGCCACCAGTTTCTCCAACCAAGGTAAGAGGCCTCCCTCAACCTTTTTCTAACCGTTTCAATATCCCCGACTTTGACGCCTATGAGAAAACCACCGAGAAGCTCTCCCAATCCTTCTCTTTCTTTGTTAAAAGCAGTGCCCGCGGCTATACCAACAGCGCCATCGGAGGAGAATAGTTTAATCAAGGTAAATTTATTGTGAGTCTGAGGATAGCCGGGAATCCATGAAGGATAAAATGGCTTTTCCAGCGGAATCTCTACATGATACAATTCAATTCTCTCGATCTTTCCCATGATTTGACCTCAATACAAGCTCGTGAAAAATTAACGCCGCGTCAAAAGCCTTCTTTTTTCATTTTCTTATGAAAGATTTGATAGCCGATTTTGGTAAATAATATTATACTGTCATTCAATTATTTGGAATAGAATAAAGGGAGGCGCCCTGAATGAAATTTTTTTATATCGTTTTAATTCTTTGCCTGTTCGCTCTTTTCTCCGTTATCTATGGTTGTGACTGTATGGACACAGACCAGGACACGGCTAAAAGATTTGACAATAATCAAATGGACACAAGTGACGGAGAACTTGATTCCGAGAATTGTCAGAAGGCCATTAAATATCTTAATGAAACCTGTTTTATGGATTTTGGCGAAGAGTTCAGTGTAATTGAGGCAAGGTGCGTTATCGGGGGAGAGGCGGCTTGGCAGATATGTATGGCGTCGGCTGTGGAATTAACAGATAACTGCGCTGACGCTATCGAGGCGGCGGAGGGATGCGACATTCACCTGTAAAAGCGTCTACCCTCTTGCTCGAAAATTTACTCCAAGTTCATCTTTTGCGATCAACCGGCATTTTTCAATATCAACATTGGGATGATTCACTGCTGTCGCGGTTACCTCCGGGACAAATTTCTTTATATCCTGGATAAATTTCTTGACCTTATCAAAACTCTTTTCGCCAAATTCGGGCTTGCAAAGGTTCAAGTAGCTAAGGCGATCGTGGGCGTTTAGAGATATGGAAACAGAGTCGATGACATCTTTAAAAAGATGGGTGGTTTCCTTTTTATTAATAAGGTCGCTGTGGCCGTTTGTATTAAGCCGGATTTTCTCGGCGCCTTTTTTTCGTAAAAGCACCGCGATTTCCAAAAGATCATCAAGGCGCTTTGTAGGCTCGCCGTAGCCGCAGAAAACTACCTCCGGGTATTTCTCCAAATCCTTAACCTTGGCCATAACCTCCATTACAGTGGGCTCGCGATTCAATCGCAAATTAATGGACCCAAGTTGATAGTCAGGCTGTTTGGCGCAGAAGGAACATCTGCTTGTGCAGCGATTGGTGATATTCAGATAGAGATTGCCTTTCCATTCGTATGCTATTTCGGGCTTTTTGCCGGCGTATTCAAAACCAAAAAGACGAAAGGCGTTCTCAGTGGTTATATTCGCCGCTTCCTGGAAACTCACGCCCCAAAGCTCGGCCAGTTTCTCCCCAACATATTTCACATAAGAAGGCTCGTTCCTTTTTCCCCGAAAAGGCACGGGAGTCAGATAAGGGCAATCGGTCTCCACCATCACCCTGTCCCAAGGGACCATATCAAGAACTTTGTGACTATTCACCTCGTTTTTATATGTGATAGTGCCTGTAAAAGAGAGATAAAAACCAAGGTCAAGAACTTTCTCAGCAAAATCCATATCTCCTGAAAAACAGTGAAAAACCCCTCTATAAAGGCCCTTCTTGTTCTTCTTTAGAATATCAAGTATCTCGTCATGGGCGTCGCGATCATGGATAATAACTGGAACATCAAGGTCCAAAGCAAGGGCAAGCTGCTTTTCAAAAGCCTCGATCTGAACATCCCTGGGAGCATAATTTTTAAAAAAATCCAGGCCGATTTCACCAAGTGCAAGGACCTTTTTTTCCGACAACAACGATCTTATCTTTTTTACACCATGAGCAACTATTTCCCGACTGTCATGGGGGTGAACGCCAACAGCGCAAAAAACTTCCGGACAAGTATTTGCGATTTCTATTACCTTTTGGCAGTCCTTGATGTTTGTGCCAACGGTAATCATTTTTTTCACGCCATTTTCCAGCGCCCTTTGCACTACAGAATCCCGGTCCTTGTCAAAATGTTTCATTTCCAGGTGGCAGTGAGTATCAATAATCATCAAAATTCTCCCAAAGAATAGATGCCCTTTTTCAAACAGGAGTAAAAAAATCGCAACCACTCAGTTGAACAAGTGAACTTTTTATCATACATTGCCGATAATATTCCAATAAGTTTCCAAAGTCGGAGGAGTTGCGATGAGAGAGATTAAAAGATTGGGGATTTTAACCGGCGGCGGCGATTGCCCCGGTCTTAACGCGGTGATTCGAGCCGTGGTGAAATGCGCCATTCGCGAGTATGAGATGGAATGCATCGGGATTCTTGATTCCTTTGACGGCCTTATTAATGGACCGGCAACTCTGCCCCTTACCTGGCATAACACCGGCGGCCTTCTTTTCCAGGGAGGCACTATTCTCGGCTCCACAAACAAGGGCGACCCTTTTGCATATAAAAGCCTTGATGGCGATAAAGTTATTACAAAGGACAACTCGGAAATAGTCATGTCCAATGTGAGCAAGCTCGCCCTTGACGCCCTTGTTATCATTGGCGGAGATGGAACCATGGCTATCGCCAACAAGTTCTGGCAGAAGAAGAAGCTCAAGTTGGTTGGTGTACCCAAGACCATTGATAATGATATCTACGGCACTGACGAGACTTTCGGATTCCACACGGCGGTGGAAATCGCTACTGAAGCTCTGGACCGGCTTCAAACCACCGCCACCAGTCATCATAGAGTGATGATTCTGGAAACCATGGGCAGGGAAGCGGGCTGGATCGCCCTCCATTCGGGACTGGCCTCCGGCGCCGATGTTATTCTTATTCCGGAAATCCCATTTTCCATTGGCGCTGTTGTGAAAAAAATCGAGGAGCGTGAAAGAATGGGCAGGAAGTCCACCATTATCTGCGTCGCCGAGGGCGCCTCCGAGGTCCATGGAGGGCAGATTGTTCAGGAAGAAGTTCTTGATTCAGCCGAGACGAAACGCCTTGGGGGAATCGGGGAGTATATCTGCGACCAACTCAGAGGACGCATAAAGAACGAGGTTCGCTACACTGTCCTTGGTCATATTCAAAGAGGCGGAATTCCAACCGGCTATGACAGAATATTGTGCACAAGGCTCGGCACTGCCGCTGTACACGTCCTTGTCAATAGTGAGTTTGGGAGAATGGTAGCTGTAAAAGGCGACAGGATTGAATCAGTGAAAATTTCCGGAATCGCCGGTAAAACCAGGAGCGTGCCTACTGACAGTGATGTCATAAGGGCAGCCAGAGATACCGGCGTCTTCTTTGGAGATGAGTAGGGGTAATTCGCCATTAATTCCCCTCTACCTTTGGGAGAGGGGTTGGTGTGAGGGCTTTCCTTCTTATCCGTCATTTTCCGCCGGACACGTACTTCTCGATAATTTTGATTTTTTCAAGGAGCATCTCAAGAAAGTCTCGGAAACCATTTATTTTTGGTTCATAGAACAGATGGGAAAAGTCAGCTTTGCCTTCAGGGAACCAGGCAACCAGAAGGTCAACTAAAAAATCAAAATCCTCCAGGTCCATAGCTTCAAACAAACCCGAGAGTATGGCGATGTCAAAAGGCACCCGATCAATAAGGTTGGCCTCCACGGCTTTGCAAAGCTTTACAAGTTCGATAGCCTGCCTTTTAGTGATTTTGATACCCACGCCTTTTATCTCGAGATATTCGCCCTCGTCCCAGGCAAAATTAATATTGGCGTCATTATAACCAAAAACCTTGCCCGCCTGGCGATCTTTGTCATTCAGCGCAAAATTAAAAGCCTCCGCCAGCGAACCGAAGGCCCATCCAAGTTCTCTTCCGCCATCCTCAATCTGCTCATAAGCCCAGGGTTCGTCAACAGCCTGGAATCCCAGGGGGAAGATGGGATCATAAAGAAGAATCTCGATGGTTCTGATAAGGGCGGCGAAAATTTCTTCGGTGTTTTCCGGCGCGCCATAGTTGAAATTGATATCAAAGGCCGGGAAGTTCATCTCGAGATTTACCGCTGTGGCAAGAAGCAGAAATGATTGGAACCCGTGAGAAAGGGCTTTTGACCATTGAAGGAAGCCATGGTCGTAACGACCCTCAAGCTCGATCACGACTGGGGGTTCAACCAAGGTCCAGTTGTAAGTCTCAAGGTAGAACTGGTAGTCGTTGGGCAGGGCAAGAAGTTTATCCGCGAAAAATATTGTCTTTGGCGGAATATCCACGCCTATTTCTCGAAACAGAAGCTGCAATCCCACAGTGATATGCTCAAAGCTCGTCCTGTCGTTTCCATTGCATCTACCCAGGTTGTCAAGGTAATTCTTGCTGTGACGCTCGACGTATGAATAGGGGCAATGGGCAATACATTCCTCCACAGAAAAAGTAACCGGTGGGCGAATAAGATCGCACAACTCCAGGTCCTCACAAAGGAGTACGCAGTCCTGAGCGGAAGTGGGAATAATCCACTCCAAACCCACGTCTCTTATATCGAAGCAGGAACTTCCATCGGTCATGGTTTCAAACATGAAAGGCTGAAGACCGAAAGGGCAATCAAAAGCGCACTCTTCCTTTGTAGTCCAGGCTTCATCAAGAAGATCACACTCCTCGAGTCTGGCGCAAGCATCCTGGCACTCGGCAAGAGACGGCTCAAAAATAAACACTCCCGCTAAAATATCGATGATTCCATCAATAAATGAGAATACTCTCAAATCAAGAGCCAGCACAAATCCATATTGAGCTTCCATATTATTAGGAGCGATCTGTAAAGCTTTTCTGTAATAGTTATAGGCCATGGAGCCTTTGCCGATTCTGAGGCTTTTGCGCCCTTGCCTTAAATAGTATTCAAGGTCTTTTTCCTCGGGAGGCTCCCCCATGCATGACCCGAGGAGAGCTGCCATGGAAAGAAGAAAAATGGAAAGCAAGAATATGGCGATCATCTTTTTACGGTTCATTTGTCACCTCCCTCTCCAAAATTATAGCCTTCCCATTTCCAACCTTTAGGGACTTTATATTTTTCAGGTGGATTGATAGGTACAACAAAACCCAGGCCAAGTTGATAAATATCCCGAAACACAATATTGTTTTTTCCATCAGTCACATATTCAGTTCTGAATTGAATAATAGCGGGTAGATAGATGGGGGTAAGAGGCAATGAAGCCGCGAAAATTACTTTACCATCATCTCCTGTACCCACAAGCCCAAGCTCATCGAGCATTTTCTGAAAACCGGGACTGTTGGAATCGAATTTGGCTTCAAAGCCCCATCCATGGCGATAGCTGACAGAGATCGGACCCGCGCCAATTCCAGCGGACGCGGCAACAAAAGGAGGAGGCGTATAGTAGTAATATTTGTCCATGTCCGAAAGGTCAGGGAGAAAATCGAGTTCAACTCCCTGGGCGGTCATGTAATCCCAGACGTCCTGGTTGGGTTTTAAAAAGTTTGGGCTTTTTCTCCTGGTCTGGAAAAAATAGGCGCCCTCTCCGGCAAAGGAAAAAGTAACCGCTTTTAATACTCCCGGTGGACGAAAATCAAACATCTTGACAAGTCCCAGTCCCCATGCCGCGTTCCCCGAGTCAATATCAGGACCTAAACCAAAGATCAGGGCCGAGTCAGGGTCGGCTCTGTGAGCAGTGGGAATAAAAAGATTTCCTGTAAGACCCGAGGAGAACCAATCGTTTCGGAAATAATTCCAGGTTAGGGATAAGGTGGTGTCACCCCAGTCCACGAAATCAGAATCATATTGATGTTTAGGGCGCGGCCTGCCCAGAAGTTCGAGAAGAGTGTAAAATTCTTCCCTTGTCGCGACGCCCAGTCTCTCGCATGAACCTGGTTCAAAAACAGGGTCCATCTTAATATGAAGGACGGTCCACATAGTGTTTATGCCAATCATCAGCCGGTCGGTAACACCATATTGAAGACCGGCAAAGTAGCCTTTAGCGCTGCCGTCAACATCGAAATCGAATTTAAAAAAGCTGCCGCCCACATTAAAAGGATCAGGTACATCCAATATGGGGAGCAACTCGGTAAGTTTTCTATGTTCATCATATCTACCGCCCGGGCGCATGGTGCCCCAGCCAAAAAGTCCAAGAGCGAATCCCTGGGGAATGGTTGTTGTCGATCCCCAAAGATCAAGCTCGGTCATGGCCATGTGCTCCATATATTTGACCCATCTGGCATATCTCTGAGCCCCGTTAAGATACTCCTTCTCCTTTTCAACTTCCTCGATGTCGGCTTCAATGGGTTTCTCGCCTTTCTCCTCTTTACCGTCATCCTCCGGTTCAGCGGCGCCGGAAAAAGCACCGGATTCCATTTCCGGCTTATCTCCTGAATCAGAAGCGATAGCCGAAACATCCGGGAAGATTACAGCCAGGACCAACAACAGAGAAAGAAAGACGGTAAATACCATTGGCTTTTTAAAAATAAAATCCTGCACCCTCAAAAACCTCCCAAATGAGATTCATCCAGAAATATAAAATGTACTAATATTGACCAAAAGCCCAAGTTTGACAGCGCCCTCTGTATTAAGGGCAATCAGGATACAAAATAATAAAAGCAACGCAAAAACAGTTGCCATTATGAATATCGAATTCAATGGTTTTATAGTAAAACCCAATAACCTGCTTTGGTCAAGAATTAATCGGAAAAAATAAAATGAAACGCGCTGGGGGAAAATCAGTCTTTAATCTTTGAGTTGGGTCATGTAATATGGAATTAATTACTGGCGGAAAGCTGAAGAAGGAAGGTTATCCATTATGGAGATTACACGGAAAGAGAAAGATAATATTCTTAGATGGGATGGGCATAAGACCGGTTTTTATGAAGTATATTACCTTAAGTGGAATGACGCGAAAAGCCGCACGGCGGCGTGGATCAGATATACCCTTACCAGCCCTTCAATGTCCTCGCTAAAACCTTATTGCGAACTTTGGGGCATCTTCTTTGACGTTGACGATACAAGGAAAAATTTCGCGGTGAAAAAACGATTCCCGATCTATGATCTTTCATGGTCAACCGACAAGTTTCACATAAACATCAAGGATGCTTTTCTTGACATGAACAGGTGCAAAGGGGCTCTTATTGATGACAAACTCGGCAATTTCATGGAATGGGACCTTAATATTTCATCGGATGGCGACACCTATTATTACTTTCCTTCAGAACGTTTTTACACTGGCGGTTTTCCAAAGACAAAAGGGCTTTCCCCCCATGTAAATGCCCGGATGACCGGAACATTCAAAGTTAATGATAAAACATTCAAGCTCGAAAGTGTTCCTGGACAGCAAACTCATATGTGGGGAAAGCAGCACGCCTTAAGGTGGGCATGGGGGCATTGCAACTCTTTTGACCAGAATCCCGACGCCCTGTGGGAAGGTCTTGACGCCCAGATACGTCTTGGTCCGATACGCAGCCCTCATATGGGACTCTTTTATTTGAGGCTGGATGGAAAAGATTATTTTTTCAATCAGCCTGTGGACTGGTTCAGAAATAAAACAAGGTGGAAGCTCGGCAGGTGGAAATTCACTTTGAAAAACTCTGAAATTGAAGTGAAAGGATTGGTTACCTGCGACTATGACCAGATGGTGGCTGTCACATACACTGACCCTGATGGTGAGTTACTCTGGTGCAATAACAGCAAGATCGCTTCAATAGAGTTGGATGTAATGGATTCCCAGGGCGCCTCTATTGCCCGATTGACTTCAAAAAATGGTTGCGCCGCGGAATTTGTTGACCGCGTCACATATGCTAAAGTCCCTGTAAGGCTATAATTTTATACGCTATTGATAAGCTAGCCACCAAGCCAGCCAATCTTTTTTAACATAATCGAAATTGGTGGTTGCATTTTTTTAGAGGTTCATTTAAATAGTTCCTGTCTCATACCAGTGCGGGAGCAATTTGAATGAAATATAAATGCCGTAAAAAGAATATTTCTTTGTCACTGTCGGTCGAAATTCTGATTCTTTCAGCTTTTATCATCAGCCTTATATTTACCGGTTCCTGTACCTATACATCGGAACAGCCCAAGACCAAAGGGCGGGATATAAGAGTCACTTTTATCCATACCACCGACATCCATTCCAGAATTCTCCCTTTCGAGCACGCGACCCTCTATACTGAGGAGAAACTGGGTATGTCTCCCGACAAGGAGAACTATGGCGGGATAGCGAGAATCGCCTCGGTTATAAAAGAAGAAAGAAAAAAAGCCGGGCGGCTTTTGCATCTGGATTCAGGGGACCTTTTCCAGGGCGCCCCAATATTTAACCTTTTCCATGGCGAGCCGGAAATTAAGGCAATGAGCCACATCGGCCTTAACGCTTTTGTTCTTGGAAACCACGAGTTTGACGCCGGCCCTGAAAATGTCATAAGCAAATTTGAGCAATTCGCCGATTTCCAGGTTCTTTGCGCCAATTATATTTTTCAGGAAACTACCCAGCCTTTCGCTGGAAAATTTCACTCCCTGGTAAAACCATATGCTGTTTTTAATTTGCAGGGAATAACCGTGGGCGTTATCGGCATGAGCAATTTAAGTTCCATGACCAGCCTGGAAGATGGGGGCAATTCCCTTGGTGTTCTGCCCCTGGACACTCTTCAAACCGTTCAGGATTACATCAATGTTTTAAGACCTCAGGTTGACCTTGTGGTGATGCTAAGCCACCTTGGTCTCCACAATGATGAATATGTGGCGAGAAATGCTTGCGGATTGGATTTGATTTTGGGGGGCCATCATCACGTTGCCCTTGCCCCGCCAAAAATTATTCCCTACGCCCCGGAAGAAGAATTGGCCGACGAATATGATTTTCTTGGCAAGTGCTCCAAAGACCTCCGGAGAGACGTCATAATGGTTCACTCTCAGGCTTTCGCGAAATTCATGGGACGGCTGGACATTGTAATGCATGACGGGAGAATCAAAGCCCACAAGTATGAACTTATTCCCATTGACAGCGACCTGCCCGACGATGGCGACACCTGGGAAGTTCTTGAGCCGTACTACGAAGAGATGCTTAGAACTTATGACCTTGATCGAATTGTGGCCCACGCCATAATCGACCTGAGGCGTTTTGGTTCCGGAGGTGGCGATTCCATGCTCGGTAACTTTGCCGCTGAAGCCATCCAATACCGATCTGGGGTGGAAACGGATTTCTCAGTTACCAATTCTCTTGGAATTCGCACCGATATTTCCAAGGGACCCATTACCATTGAGACTATGTTTAACGTTATGCCCTTTGAGAACACCATCACAACCATGTATTTAAGCGGCGATGAGATCCAGGAAATGTTGGATTTCGTCACAACAAAAAGCTCAACCAGGGGCTGTTCCTGCCAGGTGCAGGTTTCAAACATCTCCTTCGATATGAACTGCTCGATTAATAAAGCCGAAAATATTGTCATTGCCGGAAATTCCATGCGACGTGACGCTATCTATGAAATGGCCACGAACAACTATATGGCCTGGGGCGGCAGCGGCTTTGATGTCCTTGAGAGAAACACAACTAAAATTGATACGGGAATCTCTTTGCGGGACGCGATTATCGATTTTATGAAAGCCCATCCTGAATTGCCGGAATGTTATGAGGAAATGACCTTCTCTCCCCTGGATTTCCCGACTAAAGAAGAATACGAGTTGGAGTTGGAGGACTATTTCAATTCATGCAGAGACGGCCTTGCGGTGGAAGATGGGCGAATAAGGGCGGTGTATTGATGAATAACAGAGCAAACTCAGATAAGAAAAAGGGCGCCGCCGTGGTTTCCTACGGAATCAAATCCGTGTTGATCTCCACGGCCGTTCTCATTGCCGGCCTTTTGATTATCCAGGCAATCTCCTGCGAAGAGGAGTTGGATGGCATGTTGGCCGGTCCCCTCTCCTTTGAGGTGACTTTCGAAGATGGAACCGAAGCAGGGAGCAAAAACAACCCCCTTGCCTTTTCCAAAGATGTAATGGAATTGAAAATCAACATAAGAGCCATTGACCAGGACGGCGCCACCGCCGACTGGTTTGACGGGGAAGTCCATATCGATGTAAACCCAACTGGAAATCTCGTAAAAAGGCAGGAAGAGTGGGTGGAACTTAGAAACGGTCTTTCCGCGGAACCTTTTACCGTCAATATTGAAAATGCCCATGGGAAAACATATATCTGGGTTGAGGATACCGGAACCGACGACGTGCCGGGAAGTTACGCCACCGGTTTAAGCCCTGAAATATGGATTAAGAATCCCACAATAAGAAACACTCAGGAAACAGACCTTGTTACAACCTCCCCTCTTAAGGGTGATTTTGTAGAAATCAATACTTCCGGAAGAGTGCTTTATGTAACCGGCGTCAGCACCGACGGCTTTTATGTTACAGATATTTCAGAACCGGATGACATTTTTAACGGCATGTATATTTACAGCCACTCCAGGCCCTCCGGAGTAGAGGATGGGGATTGCCTGGGCCAATTATCCGGCACTTCTGATGAATATTATGGATTTACGGAACTGGGATTTCCATCGTGGAAAACCACAAAGTGCCCTTCCAATGTCTCCATGGCGCCGGTCCCCATTGATAGCGCTGCTCTGGATGATGATCTTATCATGGAGCAGTATGAAAGCCGGCTGATCAAAATAAGTAATCCTACAGTATGCCCTATGGATGAAAGGGATGAAAAGTCTTTCGAGATTTATGGACAATGGAGAGTCGCTGTGGAAGGTGGGGATTGCGATTCGGACAGCGGCACCATTGTGGTTTACTCTCTTCCTGATTCGGGATTCGATCCCAGAGATAATGTTGGCGAAACGGTTCAATTTGGTGATTGCGACAAGTGCATTGAGGGAAACCTCAGATATCACGTCGCGCCCAAATGGATGATCTATCCTTCGGGTTCCGGAAGCTTCCAACCCGGCTCCGGAGGTTTTGATAATTATTATTAGAAATGTTTTACTGTTGAAAAAGTCGGGGATGGTCTTTTTCAACACTCATTATTTAACAGACAGCTTATTGATTTTGGAGGAACAGTTTGATGAAATCTCTTGGTAATGTAGTAAAATCCCGGACATTTATGGCCATGCTTTTCTTTATGCTGGTCACCCTTTTCGCTTTTTCCATGTGGGGATGCGACGCGGTGTCCGATGATGACGACGATGACGATAATGATGGCGACGATGATGACGATAATGGCGATGATGATGATGACGACTCCTCATCCGGAGAAATCTACAAAATTCAACAAGGCGAAATTCCTGAGGGAACCATCGTTACTCTCACTGGAGTTATCGCCACCTCCTGGCTGAATGTAGAGAAATCAGCCTTCTATGTTCAGGAATCAGACGGCGGGCAGTATTCAGGGATGTATATTTATGTTTACAGCGAAGTTCTTGAGATTGTAGAGGACATCGAGCCTGGCGACATAGTTACTCTCACTGGTGAATATACGGAATTTTACGATCTGTCGGAAGTCACAGTCAAGGGCGCCGGCGACATCGAGATTACCGGTTTTACCGACGCGCCGACACCCGAAGTTGTAAACGCCGCTGACATCGCCACCGGCGGTTCATTATCAGAAGCATACGAAAGTGTTCTGGTAGCGGTAGAAGATGTTACCGTATCTGAAGGCGTCAACACTTATGGCGAATGGATAGTGGATGGTGGCTTGAAAATCGATGACTTCTTCTATTATTCAGACCCAAGCACCGGCGACACATTTGAATCCGTAGCCGGACCATTGCTTTACAGCTATGATGAATTCAAACTTATTCCAAGAAGCGCCGACGACCTTGATGGCGACTGGACACCTTCAGATGATGACGATGATGACTCCACAGATGTCGACATTTATGATATCCAGGATGGCGGCGTCGCAGAAGACTCTTACGTTAATGTTTCAGGGGTAATCGTCACCTCGCCTATGTCCACATTGCCTCCGGGATTTTTTGTCCAGGAATCAGCAGGTGGGGAATATTCGGGAATATTTGTTTACGTCGAAAACAGCGCCAAAGCCGTCGCGGTCAGCCCCGGCGATGTAGTTGACCTTACCTCATGCCAATACGTTGAGTATTATGGACTCTCCGAGTTGAAATGCGATGAGAGTGATATCGAAGTCACCGGAACCGACACCGTGCCCGCGCCGGAAGTTGTCAACGCGGCTGATATCGCCACAGGCGGCAGCCTCGGGGAAAATTACGAAGGCGTTCTTGTAAAAGTGGAAACCGTTACATGTGATACGGAAGCTGATAGTTATGGTCAGTGGGTAACTACTGATGGTTTGATGGTGGACGATCTCTTCTTCGTCTCCACACCAACAAGCGGCGACGCCTTTGCTTCCATAACCGGTCCTCTACACTATACTTATGATGACTTTAAGATAGAACCCAGGTCAGCAGCCGATCTGGTGGCAAAATAATTTTTCACGGGGCGATTTTCCTTATGGGGAATTTCACCGCTGATACTTTTTTATAATGAGCATAAACAATTGTGAAACAAAATCCGCTCCGGTCCCGTATTAAGGAGAATCCAATGGGGAGAAAAACCTGTCTTATCGCGATGATTTTAATCCTGGCTTTTGCACAAAGCGCGCTAGCCGGCGATTTTATGGACACATGGGTCACTTTCATATTCGCTGACGATAACGTTATGGCCGGTCCCGAGGATCGGAGCCCGGGAGCGGGATTCCAGCAGGTTGATGACGAATTGTTTTTTGAAAATCTCGAAGCCGAAAGAAGAGGGCAGGAGACCTTGACCCATCTGGTTCTTTATAAGGAAATGCCTTCCTACTTCAAACATCTCAATGTTGAGGCCGCCCTTGTTATCCAGATGGAAAACTGGGTAAACACAGAGACGGGTGAAAATGAAACCGTTATCGGCGACGACGGAAGTTACCTGAAAATGAATTATTACTTCTCGCCAACCGAGTATTCGGGAGACAACATCTCTCTAACCGCCTTCCCTCTTGACTCTCAAAGATTCATGCTGGGTTACGCCTATGATATCGCATGGGGGGGAGAGAAAATTTTTCCCGGAAACTCAGGTCAGGTGCCTGGATTTCGCATAAAAAGTGAATGGGGAACAGGTACAGGGCATTATGGATACACCTTCCTCGGAGCTAAATCCGCGCGGCTGTTAAACGAAGACATTCATGAAATGCAGACCTATTACGGAGTTCTGGGAGGATTCGGCACTTCAATAACCAATCTCGCTATGTGGGAAGTAAACGGTGGATATTTTCAAAGAGGCGCCTTTCCTCCTCAAGGTGAAGGTTCCGAAATCGGCGGCATCACGGTTGACGCCTATGGCGCGTCCACCCGATTTACACTCCATCAGGGCGACTCGGTTGGCACATCGGTGGATTTCAGACTTTACAAAAATGACCCCGCGATAGCCGTTGAGATGGGTAAAGAACAGAAATATGACGACAATCTGGCCTGGTCCACATCAGTGGAATACACATATATCACCCAATCTCTCCTGGACTGGGACAAAGCTGACACTACTGTTTATCAACCTGCCATGGCCGGAAACCTCAGTGGGAAATTCAGAGCCGGCAAATTCAGGCTTCATGGAGACATGTTTTATAGAGACCTGAGCTATATACTTTTTAATATTCCAGGGATCTCACCCTACAAAGCTTTCCCTGACAATGGCAAAACAACTGACGAGTGGTTTGTGGCCGGTGGGATCGACTACTATTTCGAGAGACCAAGATTGACTCCTGGAGTGATTGTGGGTTACAAACATCCCGGCACATTTAAAACCGGAAGCGTTATTACCGTTTTCCGTGATGAAGATGATTGGGAAACCCTGCCTGAAGACAAAAACGCTTATGACATAATCTCCGCTAAATCAACACTAAAATGGGATGTCGCCCCCTTCTTTTCAATGATGGGCGAAGTTCGCTATACCATTGACAACAACCGTACTAAATATGAAACCACTGTTGATGAGTCTGGAAGAAA
>CAYSHR010000028.1:0-14500 GCA_964430795.1 uncultured bacterium | reverse complement strand
AGTCACGCCTGGAGAGTCGGACCAGCCATCGAGACTTTCGGCACGGACTTTCTTAAGACAAAATATCTACCTCAATTGGCCGCGGGACAGTTACAGGGAGGGTGGGCTCTGGCAGAGAAGGAAAGTAGTGAAAAAGGCGGCTTTATAAATACGGTAGCCAAAAAATCCAGAGGTGTTTACACCCTTGATGGCGTAAAGTCATTTGTAACCGGCGCCTCTTTGGCCGAGTTCTTTATTGTTATTGCCCGCCTTGAAAACCCTGAAGGGCCCTTGGCTACTTTTATTATCGAGAGACTCAATCCCGGAGTAAAGAGAAGCAAAAGACACCACACCGTGGGGATGCGGGGCGCCCATGTGGCCGATCTTTTATTGAATAACTGTACAGTACCTGAATCAGCTCTTATGGTTTCGGGTAAAAAGTGTGAGGAACTTCTTACTTTTGCCAGGATACAAAGCGGAATCGGCGTGGCGACCCTTGGCGCGGGTATAATAGAGGCTTGCATGGATATCTCCATCAATAGGGCAACCACCAGAATTAGAGGCGGAGTAAAAATAGCCAAATACCAGGAAGTCCATTTCAAAATCGCCAAAATGAAAATAGCCCTGGACGCCTGTTTTCAAATTGCGTTAAGAGGGGCATTTGCCCAAGATCATCAGGAAGCTGATGCTCAGGTTCTGGCCGCCGCGGCCAAAGCCCAGGCAGCCAACTCCGCCTGCAAGGTCGCTGATGACGCCATGCAGATTTTTGGAGGTTCCGGATATATAAATGGAAGCCTGGCGGAAAAACTCTGGCGAGACGCCCGTTTTCTGAAAGTCGCCGGCGAACCTATTGAGCTTACCAGGCAAAGAATCGCCGGCATGGAAACAGATAAGTACAAATAGCCGCGAAAATAACATTTCCTACCCGCCTCCCAAGGTTAAAAAAAATCTCCAAAAAAAAGTTAGATTGATGGTATAATCTTGAAAAATAACCTTTAAAAAAACCATTTAATAAAAATAGTACTGTTTGCCATAGTTTTTGGGGAATAAAAAAATCTGTTTTTTTACTTGTTAGAACCATACAAGGGGGGGTTGGTATGGACAAGACTCATTTTGAAAAAAATGGAAAAGAGAGTCTTTCAAAAGAAGGGCCGAAGATTAGTCCTCATTTTTTACCAATCGCTTCCTTTGTAACCACTCTTTCAGGTAAGGTAATAAGCTGGAACTCAAAAACCCAGGATATTCTGGGTATAGATTCGGAAAAAGCTATTGGCGCCCAAATTGAAGATATCTTCTCCATTGAAAATAACACTGATCAATATGGAATAATTCTTGAACAGACCAAAAAGAAGGGACATTGGAAGGGGGAAATTCTCTGCTCTGTGAAAAACCGACCGGATATTTTCGCCTCCTGGTTTACCGTAAAGCACTTCGATCCGGAAAAAGTAAGAACCGATATTTGGTTTTTTATCTTAAGTCCACTGGAGCATTCAAAACGAAAAAATGATATGAGAATATTCGAGCGGGCCGTAGAGCAGTCTATTGACGGCATCGCCATGGCGGATATAAACGGCATTATCCGCTTTGCCAACAAAGCTTGGGCGAGAATGCACGGTTATTACAACAAATCCGAACTTATAGGACAGGCACTTGATCTTTTTCATACCGCCCACCAGATGGTGGAAGATGTCATTCCTTTTAACAATGTGGTTAAAGACAAGGGATATAACCAGGGTGAAGTCGGGCATAAGCGCAAGGATGGATCAACCTTTCCCGCCTACATGACAACTACTATGATAACTGACAAAAAGAGACAGCCGGTGGGCTTTGTGGGCATCGCCAGGGATATTACCGAACTGTTGCGCTCCAGAAATGAACTTCGCAGAATAAAAAACTCCCTGGAAAGCATGGTAGCCTCAAAAACAGAGGACTTGCGGGAGTCCAACAAGAAGCTTGAGCGGAAGATATTTGAAAAGGAGAGAGTCAGCCAGTCTCTGAAGGATTCTCTGACAGTGGCTTCTGAAATAATTAACGCCATCCCTTCAGGGATATTTATTTTTCAGTATGTACCCCCTGATAACCTGATATTGATCGAAGCCAATCCAGTTGCCATGACCCTGACAGGGCATACACTTGATATGGCAAAAGGAAAGGGATTTAATCGGCTCTGGCCAAATGCCGGTGGAATG
Source organism: uncultured bacterium (assembly GCA_964430795.1). GTDB lineage: Bacteria > Lernaellota > Lernaellaia > JACKCT01 > CAYSHR01 > CAYSHR01. Next base: position 12,332 of record CAYSHR010000028.1, on the reverse strand, counting down.
GGTCTTACCCAAAACTTCATCAGCGTCATTAAGAATGACGAGCCTTTTGTTGTCGAGGACTTTCAATATATGGATGATAACTTTGAGGGAAATTTTCACATTCGCGCTTTTAAAATGGCCGGGGAGAAGCTCTTTGTCGCTTTCGAGGACATTTCAACCTGGAAGATGACAAAAAAGGCTCTAAATGAAAGCGAAGCTCTCTTTAAGGGAATATTCAGAAACGCCATTGATGGTATTTATGTTGAAAACATGGCCGGCAAAATTATTGACGCCAATCCGGCTGCCTGCAAAATGCTGGGATATACAAGAAAAGAGCTTGTTGGATTAAACGTCAGCGCCATTTTACCGGAGGAGGTTTCCAGCAAGCTTCCTGATCTGGTTGACACTTTATTAAAGAAGGGCAGCGTCAGCATTGAAACCCTCAATGTTAAAAAGGATGGCACCCTGATTCCTGTAGAGGTAAATCTTTATGTTATCCTGACTGATGGAGAGCAGAGAATAGCCGCTATTGTAAGAGATATCAGCAATAGAAAAAGTAATGAGGCAAGATTGGTGGAATCGGAGAATAAATTTCGAAATCTTTTTGAGCTTTCGGGTGATGGCATTGTTCTCTGTGATGCTTTTTCCCAGAAGATTCTTGATGTAAATCAGGCGGCTTGCAACCTTTTTGCTCTTGCCCGGGAGAACATGATTGGAGACGACCTGAAAGCCATTTGCGCGAAAGAGAACGCCGAAGAATGTCTGGCAAAGGTTGATGTAACAGCCGATGGCGAAAAAATTATGGATGAGTATTTCAACATCATCGACGCAAAGGGAGAAAAAAAACCGGTGAGCGTTGTAGCTAATCGCGTCGAACTTAAAGACAAGCCGGTTCTCCAAGTCGTTTTTAGAGATATGTCCACCAGAGCCCACCTTGAAGAACAGCTTTCAAGAAAAGCCGGACAGGTTGCCCTGCTTAACGACATACTAATCCATGATATAGGCAACATTACACAGGCCGCCATCTCTTACGCCAACCTCATGTCTATTACAGACACTGAAAATTTTACAGAGGAACAGGTCGCCTATATCACAAAATGCAAAGTTCAGATGAGTCGGGTTTCAGAAGTCCTTGACAAGGTTGGCACTATTTCCATGGCTACATCCAATTCAGAAAAAGCCTTTACCTCCATTGACCTCTCAGATGTTATTTCCGAGTCCATTAACCAGATAAAATCCCTGCATCACGAGAAAGAGATTAGAATCGATTTTTCGCTAAAAAGAGGAAAAAAGGTTTTTGCCGACAGGCTTTTGCAGCAACTATTTTTCAATCTCTTGGAAAATGGGATTAAACATAACAACTCGGACACTCCAAGTATCTCAATTACCATCGAGAATGATAAAAACAGTGTGGTTCCCTGTTGGACCGTAATTTTCAAGGACAATGGACCCGGGATAAAAAACAAAATTAAAACGTCGATTTTTAAACGTTTTCATTCAAGTGAATCAACAAGAAGGCTTGGCCTTGGTTTGTCCATAGTAAAAGCCCTGGCAGACTACTACGATGGAAGTGTGTCTGTTGAGGATAACTCGGAAACCAAAAAAAGTAACGGCAGCCGCTTTATTGTATCCATTCCCAAAGGGTGAGTATTCTTATTGCCGCCGGTGGCACACCGGGCACGGCATGCCGTGCTCCCGCGAGGGATGGTCAAGTTATATGTCGCCGATTTTTTTCTCAAGAAGGCTCAGAAGGATAGGAAGCACCACCACGCTTGTAAGCAGGCAGAAAATAATGCCCATTACCAACACCCACCCAAGGGATGCTATGGCGATATACGACGCCAGCCCCAGGGAGCCAAATCCCGCCATGGTTGTGATGGAAGAAAGAAAAATTGCTCTGCCGGTATTTTGAACCGCCATCTGGATTTTCTCTTTTTCCTCGCTTTTATATCGATGAATAATATGGACGCCATTATCAATTCCTATTCCGATAATAAGGGGTACCACCGCTACGTTCACCAGGTTAAACATCAACCCCAATCTGTATGCTTCGGGAATCAACTCATACCCGGCGACACTGTTTATCCTATGGAATATCCCGCCTGTCAGAACCATGGCGCCGACCATCCAGGTCGCGCCCAACACCAGGGGAACAAGGGCCATGGCCGCGGTAATAAATTTACGAAAATCTACATAAACCAGGAGGAAAACCACAGCCAGTGATATCCATACGGCAAACCTGAAATCGAGCTTGATTTTGTCCACAAGGTCGAGAAAGACGATTCCGATGGAGGTTGAGTTTTCAGTCACCGATCGCAGGTCATCCCTGATCCGGCTCATCATATCTTTGGTCCAGATATAGCCGCCGGGATAGGCATAGATTAGAAAGCGCCCGTCTTTTCCTATGAAGTTCTCTTTTATCACATCAGGCAACTTATCCTTGTCTAGCTCTTGCCCTTTGGCGGCTTGTTTGAGATTGGATAATAATGATTGAAGTTCCTTGCCCAATGTATACTGGTAATATCCGCCGCCGTTCAGAAATGCCGTAGGCGTCCTTTTAATCTTGGAGGCCAACTCATCGGCCTTTGCCATAACCTGTTTGCTTTTATCCTCTATGTCAAAATTACCACCCACAACAGCAAGCTGATAGACAGCCAGGATCATTTTTCTCGAATCCTCTATTGCCGTGGCCAGACCAAGAATTTCTTCTTTACCCATGGGAAAAGAGTCCCTTGGCGCCTTGTTTACAACCAGGGGATCAAGAAAGGGCATAATCCTTCTTATCAAAGGGGATTTCTCTTTCTGACCGGTTGGAATATATTGAGATATATCATTTACCTGGGCAACTGACGATTTTGTTTTCAGCTTTTTTGCCAAGAACCGACTTTGCTCAACCGAATCTACGAAAAGCAGGCCATAATCAAGGGACTTTTCAAAATCCTTTTCCAGCTTATGATTGGCGGCCACCGCCTTCCCTCTTCTTGGCTCAAGGGAACGAAAGTCATAATTAAAGCGAATTTTCATTGCCGCCACGGCTGTAATAATTGTGAAGAGCAAAATGATAATCGAGGCCGCTATTCTATGCTTTATCATCTTGTTCGCGAGAGTGGACAGGAAAGTAAGATCTGCCATCTCCTTCTGTTTAAAAACGCCCTTTTTGCCACCGTCTCGAAAAGCGATCATGGCCGGCAGCAGGGTGAACATTATTATCAACATGGAAACGACTCCGGTTCCGGCCACAAATCCAAGCTGGCTGATACCCTTGAACCGACATATCATCAGAACATAAAAGGCCGCCGCGGTAGTTAAGGCGCCGGTGATAATGCCCGGTCCCGCCCCTGCTATTCCTTCCGCGATAGCCTCTTCGACTGGGGTGCCCTGTTTTCTAAATTCCGAATAACGAGCAAGGATGTGAATAGCGAAATCTATTCCCAGTCCCAAAAGAATAGCGGAGAAAAAAGCGGTGGTGACTCCCAGAAAACCGATGTAGAGAAATGTTGCGGCATAGGTCCAGATTACGCCGGTTACAAGGCAGACGCCGATAAGAAAGAGATCGGAGAATTTTCTGAAAAAGTAATAAAAAATAAGAAGCACAAGAATAAAGGTCACCGCGGTAGATAGCTTGGTGTCCCTTAAAATAGCTTGATGCTCATCCCGCATTACAGCCACATTACCGGCGATGTCATAAGTGGACCCGGCAAAATTCTCGCCTACCTGATCGCAAATGGATTCCAGTTCAGCCATCATCTGAGATGTAAAAACAAGGTCATCTCCGGCTTCAGAGGGCATAACCAGCATCAACACGCTTTTCTTATCCACCGACACCATATACTCATCATTTACTGAATCTTCATTGTCTGCGGGGCTTTGTAAAAACAGATCACGAAGAGACTTTTTTAACATGTAAGCGCCAAGGCTCTCGCCTTTTTCAAGATAGACCTCGGTAGTGTCCAGAAATCTCTCAAAGGCGTCGAGCCTGTCAAGGGCGTCATCAGGATCGCCAATCTCATCCTCCTCGAGAATCTCCTTTTCAAGAATCCGGTTAAAGGAAAAAAGAAATGGCGCGGCATGGACATTGGCAAACATCTTTATCAGTTCAGGTTGATTCTCCCTGGTAAATTTTAAAAAATCGTTTATCTGATCTTTCTCAAGAAATAAAAACCCATATTTCATCAAAGCGTCGGTGTCGATTTTGTGCACTACTCTAAGAACAAAGGAACTTTTGCGAAATCTTTTAGCCAGACCATCGGAATATGCTTTGGCCGAGGAAAGGGTATTGGCGGATACGGCGATAAAGGTGTAATCCATTCCACCAAAGTTCTCATTGGCGTAATTTACCTTTTTCACCTCCGGGTCATCCTGGTCAATAAGGGATAACATGCCCAGGTTGATGTTCCATTTTGTAACTACAACCACTAGAAAAGCGAAGGTGACAAGGGTGCAAAGACCAAGAACCAACCACTTATTAGTAGAAGAAAAAATGCCTAGTTTATATAGAAGTTTCTTACGATTAATCATAAATATTTTTTTCATTCTCCGTTAACACAAGCAAAGAGAAGTTTTTACCATATAAATCGAATGAAGGAAAGATAACAGGGCAAGTCGTTGTAATCGTTTCTTAATCCTCTGGTTTGGAAAAAAGCAGATATTGGGCTGAGCCTCGTGGATCATCTCTTTTCCATATCCATTCCTGCCAGGCCGCATAGTCAATTGCTCTTGTTATTAAAAGTTTTCCGTACATAAACCGCCATTTTTTCATCTGGTGAATGGTCAAAAAAAATCGTCGCCAGGCGCCCATACGCCATCGACCAAAAGGGGTCCCGGCCCGGCGAGAATCAAAGATGGTAGCCAAAAAATCGGGGTTATCCTTGCTGATCCACTCCAGCGCGCCCCAGAACTGGTTGGCGAAATATTGCTTTTTTAAAAATATTCCATGGGAATTAAAAATAGAGATTATTTCTTTGGAAGTCAGTCGCCTGCGATGGCTTGGATCCTCAAAGTAAAAACAGCCGTCCCGGGCATCACTGTATTCCCGCCCCTTTATTGCCACCTGGGCAAGCTTCTGTTCAAAAGAGTCTTTGTTGCCGCAAGGAAAAATCACCAGCATGTGTCCACCGGGCTTTGTTACTCTTGCCATGTCGGCCACAGCCAGGTCCAGGTCCTGGACATGCTCAAGTACATGATAGGAAAAAAGCAGATCAAAAAGAGCATTATCAAAAGGCGCGCTCTCTTTTGCCAGGTGACGGAATTTACAAAAGGGCGCCCGCCCTTTAGCCTGCTCAAGAGCCACAGTGGATGGATCAGTCCCGAAAAATCGGGCATTGGGATATAGGGAAGCGAAAAAGGGCAACCATCGGCCGTTGCCACAGCCATAATCAAGGATCATGTTAACGGAATTCTCTACATGATCCATAATGAAACTGATGCGCCGCCATTCGAGATCATCGGCGTATTTGAGGTAATCCTCCTGAAAACGCTCATCGTAATATTTATGTAACAGACTTTTTTTCTTCTCTTTAGTCATAGCCGGTTCCCGCTGATGTTTCCTCTTTTTTTCATGTCGTAGATACTATTACCACATTTATCTTGCCAACATTTTCTTTTTCTATTTCAATAGCGACTACAAAAAGAAAAATTACGTAGTGAAAGAACTGGAAGGAGCCTATATGACCGTCAAACTCGCGGACAGACTTTCCCAGTTACCCCCCTATCTCTTTGCTGAACTTGACGCGAAGCGTGATCAGGTTGCCGCGCGAGGTATGGACATTATCGACCTTGGAGTTGGGGACCCGGACCTGCCCACCCCTGATTTTATTATCAACGCCTTAAATGAAGCAGTCGCGGTTCCAAAAAACCATCGATATCCAAACTACGCGGGGATGCCCCTTTTCCGACAGACCGCGGCCGATTATATGGAATCGCGGTTTGGCGTAACCATGGATTGGAAAACCCAGGTTTTCTCTGTAATAGGATCAAAGGAGGGCATTGCCCACCTTCCCCTGGCTTTTATCAATCCCGGCGACTATTCCCTTGTTCCTGATCCGGGATACCCGGTCTACAATATCGCAACTCTTTTCGCCGGTGGAAAAAGCCATTTTATGCCATTAAAAAAAGAGAATGGGTTTTTGCCCGACCTCGATTCCGTTCCGGAAGATGTTTTAAAAAAAGCACGGCTGCTTTTTATTAACTACCCGAACAATCCCACATCCGCCTGCGCGGACCTGGCTTTTTATGAAAAAGTCGTCTCTTTTGCCAAGAAGCATGATCTTGTTGTTGTTTCAGACGCGGCTTATGTGGAAATGGGGTTTGATGATTATCGCCCTCTTTCGATCTTTGAGGCGGCCGGCGCCATGGACGTAGCAGTTGAATTTCACAGCATGTCAAAGACCTTCAATATGACCGGTTGGAGAATAGGCTTTGTTTGCGGCGCCCCGGATATAGCAAGAGGTGTTGGGCGAATAAAGACCAATATTGACTCCGGCGCTTTTAACGCCATACAACAAGCGGCTGTCACCGCCCTTACCGGCGACTGGGCTTGTGTAAAGAAGAACATGGATATTTATAAGGAGCGCCGGGATGTGGCGTATAATGGTCTATCGAAACTTGGTTTTGACCTGAGTTTGCCAAGAGCAAGTTTCTATATGTGGTTTTTGGTGCCCAGGGGCTTAAAGTCCAAGGATTTCTGCGGCAGAATTCTGGAGGAAACCGGGGTTGTAATTACTCCTGGAAATGGATTCGGCCAGGCCGGGGAAGGTTTCGCGAGAATGGCCCTTACCTTGCCAAAAGAAAGAATCGCCGAGGCTATTGAAAGAATGGGCCATGTGGCTTTTTAACCTTTACACCTTTTAAAAGAGAAAGAATGTCTGAAAGAAAACAGGTTGCCAGGGCCGCGGGGGTAGTTGGCGCCATGACCATGATCTCCAGGGTCTTCGGATACCTTCGGGATGCCGTAATCGCCACATACTTTGGAGCGGGCGCCGCGGCGGACGCCTTTTTCGTCGCTTTCAGAATACCAAATTTTCTTCGCCGGCTTTTTGGAGAGGGCAGCCTGACAATCAGCTTTGTCCCGGTATTTACCGAAGCTTTGGAAAAAGAAGGGAAAGAGAGAGCAAGAGAGCTCGCGTCAATCTGCTTTACGGTTTTCTCAGTGATCCTTGCCCTTTTGACTCTGCTGGGAATTATTTTCGCGCCACAGATAATCCTTCTGCTGGCGCCGGGATATCAGGGTGTGGCGGACAAGATGTCCCTTACCGTTCTTCTAACCAGAATCATGTTCCCATACACTTTATTGATATGCCTTGTAGCTCTTGCCATGGGAGTGCTCAACTCCGTTAAACACTTTTTCGCCCCGGCATTCGCGCCGGTTCTGCTGAACATCGCCATGATCTTTTGCGGGATCGGTCTATATCATGTTATGGATCCGCCCATATTGGGCCTGGCCATTGGGGTTGTGGCCGGAGGAGTTCTGCAATTGATACTTCAGGCGCCTTTTCTGCTAAAAAAGGGATATTTCCCCAGGATTATTTTTCGTTTTAACGACCCGGGATTGAAAAAGATCGCCATTCTAATGCTTCCGGCCATGTTTGGAATGGCGGTTCATACCTTTGCCGTTTTTATCAACACCATATTCGCCTCTCTTTTGGAAGAAGGCGCGGTAAGTTACCTTTTTTACGCCGACCGATTAATGGAATTGCCCCTTGGTGTTTTCGCCATCGCGGTAGGCGCCGCTGTGCTTCCGTCTATGAGCAGGCAGGCCGCTCATAATGATTTTGCCGGTTTAAAAGACACCCTTTCTTACGCCATTCGCCTTGTCATGTTTGTATCACTTCCCGCCGCCGCGGGTCTCATCGCCCTTAGCCACCCCATTGTCAACGTCCTTTTTCAAAGGGGAGAGTTTGATCTCGCCGCTACCCAGGCCACAGCCAAAACCCTGATATTTTTCTGCGCCGGTCTTCCTTTTTTCGCCGCCTTGAGAGTAATCGTGCCAACATTTTATTCCATGAAAAACACTGTTACTCCGGTAATTTTCGCGGCCATTGCCCTTTTTGTCACCCTGGTCTGCGATCTGCTATTTATAGGGCCGGTTCAATATACCGACATCGCGCTGCTGGCTTTTTTAACCGAAAATCTCAATGTAACCGGACCTCTGGGTTATGGCGGGCTGGCCTTGGCCACCAGTGTCGGCGCCATGGTCAACTGCCTTGGACTAATAGTGCTTCTAAAAGGGAAAGTTGGCGGCCTTGGCGGAGGGAAAATCGCTTTGAGCTTTATTAAATCCGCAGTGGCGTCAATATTTATGGGGATAATTGTCTGGATAATAGCAGGGTGGTTTGACTTTGATACAGATGACTTTAACGTGGTAAAAACCATGGGTTTAATAATCTCCATCACTTGCGGAGTACTTGCTTATGCCTTGATGGGGTATATTCTTAAAAGCGTCGAACTGACGGCTATGCTGAAAATTTTAAAAAACTTCTTTGCCAAAAAGAGTTAAAAAATCCCCAATACCAATTAATCAACGTGTATGATCCAAAAAATGGACTCTATGGAAACCGGAAAAAAGTCAAATGAAAATTCCAGGGGGCTTCTTTTTGATTCAGCCCTGCTTTTTATAACAAATATTATCGGCAGCCTTCTGGGTTTTGCCTTCCATCTTCTTGTGTCCGCTTTTGGTGGACAGGTGGTTTACGCCGACCTGGGGTCATTGCTTTCAATAGGAATACTTCTGTCCGTAGTTTCCTTTACCACCCAGACCTATGTAGCCGCCAGAGTAACCAACCTGGAAAAAACCGGAAAAAACCTCAAACCTTATCTAGGAAAATCCCTTATCACCTTTCTGACATTGGGAATTGGCATAGGATTCCTTATCACCCTTCTCGCTCCCTTGATCAGGGATTTTTTACAACTTCATTATCCTGGCGGAGTATATGTTGTAGCCCTGACTGTTCCCTTTCTTTTGTTGCTCAGCGTGGCCAAGGGAGGTTTTCAGGGGATGCAAAAATTCGTCATGCTTGGGGTTTTTCGAATTGTTGAACCGGCTATTCAAATCATGGTGGGCACTGGGCTGGTCATTGCCGGCCTTGGGGCTACCGGCGGAATAATGGGCACAGCCGCGGGAATATTCACAGCCGGGGTTATTGGCATTGGGGTTCTTAAACCTTCATTCAAAAGATCGGACACAATCTTTATAAAAACCAAAAACCAGGGAAGCCGATATCTTTTTCAAATAGGTTTTTTCATAACCTTTGTCACAAGTTTCACCAATTTGGACATACTCCTTGTAAAACACTATTTTAATCACACTGACTCGGCCCAATATATCGCGGCTTCTTTTATGAGCAAGATACTTTTTCTTTCCGCGGTTTCCATCGGATTTGCCCTGTTTCCAAAAACCGCCTCACAGGAAAAAGATGTGGGTGGGGATCTTCTGGTAAAATCCCTTGTTTATTTTTCCATATTCGCGGTCCCTTTTGTAGTTTTCTGTTCTTTATTTCCAGCCTGGGTTGTAAATCTGTTTTATGGAAGCAAATATACTGAAACAGCAATGTTTCTTCCAAAGATGCTTCTGGCTTATTCCTTTATCGGATTTTCATTTCTTGTATTCATGTATAGATTATCAAAAGCTGCAAGGTTTATCTGGGCGCCATTCGCTGTGGCCACCATCTGTTTTATCGCCTTAATCGTCACTAATCACAATCAGGTGTCGAATGTTCCCTGGTTTATGGTTTTAAGTTCAACCCTTCTTATGGTTCCGGTTTTGATTCCATTTCGGAAAAGAAAAAATGATTAGAGAAAGGTGGAACATAAAAACGTTTATTGTGCTTTTTCTTATTGGTGGAACCTTTCTGCTTTTTGCCAGGTACGCCGCGAGAAATACTCTCCCCGCGTCTGATGGTCCCCTATCGGACATGCTGCTTCAAATGGCGCCACAGCGATATTTCACCGACATGGTTCTTGATGGCGGTGGACGCCCTATGTGGAACCCATTTACAGGCATTGGCAATGACGAGGCCACTACTCTCTGGTACCACCCTCTATATCCAACAACCCATCTCACAAGATTCTTCGGGCTTTCCCTGGGGATGAACATAGAACTGTTCCTTCATCTGCTTTTGGCTTTTTGGGGCATGTATTTCTACCTAAAAAAATTGGGGCTTTCTTTCCATCCATCTACCTTTGGCGGTGTCGCCTTTGCCGGTTGCGGCATTATGACATCCTACTGTTTCGCGCCGTCGTTGCCATTAAGCTCGGCTTATTTTCCCATCATATTATGGGCATTTGAACAATTGCTGCAAAAAAGAAGTCTTCTTTATGGTGGAATCCTGGGTCTTCTGGCAGGCCTTCACACCCTGGAGGGCATGGTTCAATATACTCTCTACTTCGCTATTTTCATTGCTTTTTATATGCCTGTGAGAGTTTACGCCAAGAGGAATGACAAGGGACTTCTCAAGCTCTTTTCTCTCCTTATCCTCGCTTCTATTTTGGCGGCCCTTATCAGTGCCGGCAGAATAATTCCCTGGATCGTCAACCTTGAGAGAATGAGGGGCGGTTACGGCGAATATGGATTATTCGCCCAATATCTTTTTAACTCAAAAGCTCTTCTTACAATTTTTGCTCCAAAATTATTTGAGGCTTCCGGTGGAGTAGGCCGGGTGGATTTGGGGAGCTTTATCGGCATCGCCCCGGTTGTTATGGCTGTTATCGCCCTTGTCAGGGCAAAGAAAAATCTCCATGTAACTTTTTTTCTGGTCTCTCTGGTCCTCTCGGTGGCCTTTATTGTTGACTGGCCTTTAGTCAGATGGTTGTGGAATGGAAATCAGACCTTCGCGTCCCTTACCCCAAACCGATTCTGGATTATCGGCGCCTTCGCTATCGCGGCCTTGTCGGCTTTCGGGGTAGGAGAGTTAGTGGAGGACAGAAAAGCTCTTCTTGATAAAAAGATGTCAATTCTGGGCGGCATATTGGGAGCGGTTTTGACGGTAATCATGGTGGGAGCGGTGGCGGTGACCGCCAATCCCGAATCAGTCGAGGCTCTTCCGGTATTTAAATCAGTGACTATTGTTCTTTTTGTCTTCGCCCTGGTTTTCTCGTCTTTCTTTATTCGATCCAAAGAAATAAAAGGAGGGATTCTGATTTTTGCCGTAGCAATAAACGCCCTGTTCGCCTTCTGGACTATAAACCCGGCCAGGCATATATCAAGAGTATATGCCGACACGCCTATAACAGAAGCATTAAAAGGAAAACAAGGCAGGCTTCTTAGAATAGGGCGGGCATATAGCTTTATCCAAGATGATCGCGTTTATGAGGCAAAAGGATTTCTCATTAACCGGGTTCACGATCTGCATACCCTTGACCTTATGCCCGACCCAAGGCTTTATGAGGAATATGAAAAAGCCTTTGGAGGACCGGAAAAACACTCCTTGATGTATTACAGACGCACCCGCCTCCTGCCTCCATCCCAAATCGACAAAAGGGACCAAGGAATCATGGACAGGCTCAAAGTCAGGTTTCTGTTGGTAAACGGAAAACTATCTCATAGGATCCCTATCGCTTCCGATGGCCGGTTTAACCTCTATGACAAGGGCATAACAAACTATCCTGTGGCGGTTTCTTTTGGCCAAGAGGGAGAAAGGGGAGAAGCAAAGTGGAGCGAGGATTTCAATTCCATCTCCATTTCCATAACTTCAGGGCAAAAGACTAAAGTCGAGCTGTTTCAGTCGTATAGAGATGGCTGGAAAGCATATGTGGATAAAACACCTGTGAAAACCTATACAAAAGATGGGCTCTCTATTCTGGTTGATGTTCCGCCAGGCGCCCATGAAGTCCTTTTTAGATTTGAGGCGCCATATGTAAAAACCGGTGATTACCTGACCATTTTCGGGTATATTTTCTCTCTGTTTTGCTTATTGCCCGCGACAATGCCGTGGTTAAAAAAAACCTTCTATCAAAAACCGGGGATATGAACAAGGATGATACATATTTCACTCTCCCGCTACCCTGATCCCGCCATTGATTTAATTTAGAAATAAAAACACCTCATTGATCTGATAGGATAGCTCTACGACAAACACCTTTCAGAACAACCCTGAATTTCCGCAAAAAAAGGCTCATTTTTCTCTTGACATCTCCCTAGGGTATGATGCCCTGCAAAAATCGGTAAGATATCCATATATTAATATTTTTCGGGGCACGAAAAACAGTGGCGACTGATGGGTCGCACAAGCTGCTTTGATTGGGTAACCAAGAGGATTGAAGCTACAGTGGGTTCCCTGAAATGGTTCCACGCGAATACATTCAGTTCCCGCCATGTCATCTTTGTACTCTGCCACCCACAGGCGCCCTGTGAATAGTTT
>CAYSHR010000027.1:2204-14587 GCA_964430795.1 uncultured bacterium | reverse complement strand
ATTTTTTCGAAATCCGTCTATATAGTTTCTATCCTAAAATTCGGACAAGGCGGATTTAGATTTCCTGTTAAGGATTTCGAAAATAGCGTGTCAAGCTAAATGGGCGAATGGACAGTGGAATCTATCCCGGTCCATATAAATTCTTCCCTTTGTTCAAGATTATAGCCTCGAAATATTGTTTGGGAATAATCAGGAAATAATTCAAATTTGTAAAAAAGTACCTTGACATCTTTAACAATGAAGTCTATTAAGTTTATAGATTTAGTGGAGTATGTGTTTTATGAAGCTTTCCACAAAAGGGCGTTATGGCCTTAGAGCAATGCTTGAGTTGGCTCTTAACTTTGAGAATGGTCCTGTTCTGGCTCGGGCAATAGCTGATAAGCAGGGGATTTCATTAAAATATCTTCATGCTCTGCTTATTAAGCTGAAGGAAGCCGGTCTGGTGCGAAGTGTCCGAGGGGCAGGAGGTGGATATCTTCTGGCAAAATATCCATCAAAGATAAAGATAAGCGAAATCGTAAGGATTCTCGAAGGATCTTTTTCAATTGCGGATTGCGTCGAGGATGAAAGCCTCTGTACCAGAGCAGAGGATTGTGTGACCAGGGATGTATGGCGCGACCTTGGAAATACTATTGAGAATATGTTGTCCGGGATAACTCTTGATGATCTGATAGCTCGAACAAGGGAGAGAGTAAAAAAATCCCATAATTATCATATATAGAATCGTAAAAAATTTATCGGTGAGTTGGAACCGCCGGAAAGAGGAGAAAGCAATGATGAAAATAGCAAAAAACATTACTGAATTGATTGGAAAGACACCCTTGGTGGAACTTGGCGGGATAGCCAAAGGCGCGCCGGGCACTCTAATAGCCAAGCTCGAGTCTTTCAACCCTTGCTCCAGTGTTAAGGACAGGATCGGTTTGAATATGATTGAGGCTGGAGAAGGTGAGGGGCTTATTGGCAAGGGCACGGAAATTGTCGAGCCTACAAGCGGCAACACGGGAATCGCCATGGCCTTTGTTTGCGCGGCTAAAGGTTACGGATTGACTTTAACCATGCCCGATACCATGAGCAGAGAAAGAAGGAAAATACTAAAGGCTTTCGGCGCCAATCTGATACTCACCCCTGGGTCTGAAGGAATGAACGGCGCTATAAAAAAAGCCAAGGAGATTGCCGCTTCTGATCCAAAATATTTTATGCCCCAGCAGTTCAGTAACCCGGCAAATCCTGAAATCCATCGTAAAACAACCGCTGTTGAGATTTGGGACGACACCAACGGCAAAGTGGACATTCTTGTGGCTGGAGTAGGTACAGGGGGCACCATTACCGGCGTGGCAAAGGAAATCAAGAAGCGCAAGCCCGAATTCAAAGCAGTAGCCGTGGAACCTGTTGATTCCCCGGTGCTTTCAGGGGGCAAGGCCGGTCCACACAAGATACAGGGCATAGGCGCCGGATTTGTTCCTGATGTTCTCGAAATGGATATTGTGGACGAAGTAATCAAGGTTAGCAACAAGGACGCCGGCGTCATGGCAAGGAAGCTTGCCCTAAAAGAGGGCATACTGGCCGGCATCTCCTCCGGCGCTGCTCTTTGGGCTGGGATGGAAGTAGCCAACAGGCCAGAGAATAAAGGTAAGATGATCGTGGTTATTCTTCCTGACACAGGTGAGCGCTATCTTTCCACATGGGTGTTTGAAGATGAAGGATAAGAAAACATTTATCGAGGTTGTGGAGAGCTTGTCCGCTTCCAATTTTCGTAATACAAAGTCCATGGCCTACCCGGATCATCGCCATGTTTTGCCGTCCCGGGATCTTCTATCCCAAATCGTCGAATTATTACGTTCAGTGCTTTTTCCAGGCTATTTTGGTACAACAGAAATGACCAATGGAAATGTTCAATACTATGTGGGCGCCAAGCTGGATAAAGCGTTGCGCTTGCTTGAGGTGCAGATCAACAGAGGGCTCTGCTTTGTGTGCGACCAGGACCCGCCCACATGCCCCCAATGTGAACTTCGCGCCAAGCGGATCACTACCGATTTTCTCGCTAAACTGCCCGAAATACGCGGACTCCTTATCACCGATATTCAAGCAGCCAACGAAGGAGACCCCGCGGCCATATCTACAGATGAAACCATTCTATGTTATCCGGGAATTTTAGCCATTACAAATCATCGGATAGCCCACGAACTTTATAAACTGGAGACGCCACTTTTACCTCGGATCATCAATGAACTGGCTCACGGCAAAACGGGGATTGACATTCACCCCGGCGCGGTTATTGGCGAAAATTTCTTTATTGATCATGGCACCGGCGTGGTTATCGGCGAGACTTCAAGAATAGGCAATAGGGTTCGGATCTATCAAGGCGTAACCCTGGGAGCAAAGAGTTTCCCACTGGACCATAAAGGGAATCCAATCAAGGGCATACCTCGCCACCCTGTAGTGGAAGACGATGTCATTCTATATGGCGGCGCTACAATTCTCGGCCGGATCACCATTGGAAAAGGATCCACTATCGGTGGTAATACCTGGCTCACTCACAGCGTGCCGCCACAAAGCAATGTTACTCAGGCCCAGGTAAGGGAATATCACTTTTCTCATGGCGCCGGGATTTGATGAAGCCGGCTAAAAATGTGAAAATCATCAAAAAAATCCCCGCCCTTTTTATTAGACGGGGATAATATTTTACAATGACTATTTCTTTTATCTGACTTTCGGTTTAGTGAACAGTCGCGCTTATATTGTCGATCTGTCCGGTAGCTGTCCATGTATCTCCATCATAACCAAACCATCTGAAACCGACGATGTTCTTTCCTGGCAAACCATAGGCGTTGGGTCCCAGGAATCCAATAGCAGTGCAACTAGTAGCGGCGCCATCAAGTAAAACAGAATAGGTTTCGGCGATGGGGTCCATTTCCACAATAATAGTATGCCAGGTTGTGGGATCTATAACCGCGCAATCTACGTAACCTGAACCATCGTCTCCCAGGGATGTCAAAGAAGCAACCTCACCATCAATGAAGAACTGATCGAAGGGAACTCCGCCATCCTGTGAAACGGCACCAAAACCTAAAGCGTTTCCAGTGGGCATAATGACGTCATAGGCAAAGTCAAAAGCCGCAAGCAATTCCGGGTTGGTCAGGGGAACGATCACTGCTACTCCATCACCCGCTGTACCACTTGGATCGTCGATCTCCACCGCTTGCCCGGCGCCTGCTTTGGCGACGGTTACCACCTGGGCTGTAGCGTTAGTGGCTTGTACAACCCACGGCGCGGGCAGGTCGCCAAGAGCCATGGCGTCAAAATCTTCGGACCAGAACGCGACACTATCATCGTCGTCGTCATCATCGTCGTCGTCGTCATCATCGTCATCATCATCGCCGGTGTCGTCGTCATCACCGGTGTCATCATCATCACCGGTGTCATCATCGTCAGTGGTATCATCATCTCCAATATCATCGTCATCCTTATCGTCATCATCATCATCATCGCCACAGGCGGTAAATGATAATGATATGGATAGCATCACCACTATTGCCAGCATTAGAAAAAAGATTTTCTTTCTCATTGAAGTCTCCCTTTTTGTCTGATCTAGTAAAAAGATTACCGCATTCTTACCTATTGGGATTAATTTACTACATAAGGCATCAAGGGTCAACAAGTTCTGGGCGGAATTATTTGGAATCAAAAAAACTCAAAACAGGCGGCGATACGCCAAAAAGGGGCGTCTTTCTCAAATGTGATTTTCAGAATGTACGATTTGTTCAGATCAAAAAAGATTTAGGCGTCAGCCGCAACAGCCGCTGTCATTATCATCATTACCTTTATTTGGCGCTTCATCATCATAGTCGTCGTCATCGCCCACGGCGTCGCAACTATCGGTTTCTTCATTGCAGGTTTCGTTCGCGTCGCATGGATCGCCGGAAGATTCCCATGCGCCTGTGGCAAGACAGGTTTCATGCCCGTTGCAGAACAGACCGTCATAGCAATCCGCGTTGGATATACAGTTACAGTCGATGAAATAGTCGAACTGGTCGGAAGCATTGGGAATGCTTGCGCCCTGGGCGTCTTCATATGTATCCCTCAAAGGCAAAACATGGATGGCTGGGTCGCGGCGGTTTTTAATCTCGATATTGAACCTCACCATGTTGCCTGTTCTAAATTCCCGGCGGGATGGGTCGTGCATGTTTTTTTTACCATGTTTTCCAGAGAAACGGTTGTTGCCACGGTGTCAGTTGGGCACCATGTGGTATTGAGTTGCTTTGTATTTTGAATGGTCATGCTCGCGGTGTCGATAACGTGAACCAGGTTAGTGCATATGAAAGCGAACTCCAGCCGATATTATTAATTGGAGCGCGACGCACTAAGGTAATGTAATAAATATACTCCATCTGTTTCTTTCGGTCAACTTTTCATTATTTTCTTGGGTTCAGCTTTTCTTACAGCTATTCCATCGGTATGATATATTGGAAAAAATCCCTTGAGGGAGATGAATACAAACTTTACCGGAAAATGGAGTAAATAATGAAAACATTGACAGTGGTTCTGATTCTGACCCTTGCCTGCATATGTTTTGGCGATGACTCAATTTCCAAGGCGGACCATATTCTTAAACCCATGGTGGGCAAGAGGGTTCAGGTTGATGGAATCGCATGGGGCGCCTTTGCCAAAGGATTGGGCGAGCGGATCGTTTTGCCTTCCGGCGAAAAGCTGTATCTGTCCGGAAAAGATTATCTGAATAAACACCCCAACGGAAAACTCGTCCGTATTATCGGAAAACTCACCATAAGGACTCAAGAGGCCGTCCCAATCCATTCCCAAGGCTACACCACGGCGTTTCAATATTACTCCATTGAAGTTGAGTCATTCAGCCTTATCAAGAAAGCAGAAAACGCTTTTCCTGTTCCGGTCAAAGAGAAGTAGCGGATATTTTTATTGCCATTGCTGCTTGATCCATAAGAAAAAGTCCAAAATCCAGACCACTTGTATTACACTCCTTCAAAAGAAATTTTGAACGGAACAATATTAAAGATTAATCGGAAACCAAAGCGAAAGAAAATCAGATGATCGGAACAAAAATAATTTGCACTTTAGGTCCGGGTACTGATAAGCCCGGCGGGGTTTTGACCTTGGCAAAGGCCGGTATGACCGCGGCGAGGCTCAATTTTTCCCATGCCGGCGCTGATATTCAAAAAGGGCGTCTCGATTCGGTTCGAGCCGCGGAAAAAGAGCTTGGCAGACCTCTGGCTGTTATTGCCGATTTGCAAGGTCCCAAGATTCGCCTCGGCGTATTTCCTGATGGGCCTGTAGAATTGGAAGAGGGCGCGGCTGTCATTTTAAGGGGAGATGACACGCCCTGCGATAATAAAAACCTTTCCATTGATTATTCGGAGGCATTGGCGGACCTGGTAAAGGGGTCGTCAATCTTTATCGCTGACGGTTTTGTTCATCTTGAAGTGGAGAAGATGGAAGGCGGGCATCTATATTGCCGGGTTCTTCGGGGAGGAGTTGTCTCGGATCACAAGGGCGTAAACCTTCCGGGCATACCCATCAGAATGCCGGCCCTTACAGAAAAGGATAGAGTTGATGTTCTTGGCGCCATAAAAATCGGGTGTGATATGATCGCCTTGTCCTTTGTTCGCTCTAAAGAGGATATATTTCAGTTGCGGGAGATTTTGGAGAAGGAGAGGGCGCCTTTGCCCATAATCGCGAAGCTGGAACGGACAGAAGCCATTGAAAACCTCGATGAGATATTAGGCGCCGCGGACGCCATTATGGTGGCCCGTGGGGACCTTGGCGTGGAGGTCGGCATAGAGCAGGTGCCTGTTTTGCAAAAACAGATTCTCGACAGAGCCAGGCAGTTCAATAAACCTGCCATTGTGGCTACCCAGATCCTTGAATCCATGGTTAAGGCGCCTTTACCCACACGAGCAGAGGTCTCTGACATGGCCAACGCTATTCTTGATGGCGCGGACACGGTTATGCTGTCGGCTGAAACCGCGGTAGGGCGGTATCCTGTTGAAGCAGTGGCAATGATGAAAAAGATCGCCGAAAAAACCGAGCCTCTTATCCAGCCTTTTATTGCCGAAGTGCCTGAAAAAAGAGAATGCACCATCGCCGAGGCATTGGCCGACAGCGTGGTTTCCATGGTTGATAAGCTTGGGATAAAAGCTGTTGTTGTCAACACAAGGACCGGCTTTACAGCCAGGCTTTTATCAAAGCGGCGGCTACCGGTCCCGGTCTACGTCGTAACGCCTGAAGTTCCTGTCACCAGGCATTGCGCCATAGCTTTTGGGGCAATTCCATTGGAGGTTGCCCACATTCGCCTGATTGGTAGACTCGGAAAATATATTGAGGAGAAGCTTTTGGCCAAGGGGGCGGTTAAGGCTTTTGATCGTATTGCCCTTGTTGCCGGTCTTCGTGAGCACAAAGCCGGTAAAACCGATGTTGTTCACATCATTGAAGCCGGCTCGGATCGATGAGTTAACCATATGAAAAATAGAATGCCCGAGCTTTATATTGACGCCGACGCCTGCCCTGTAAAAAACGAGATTTATAAAGCTACTGGAAAATATAAGATCATCGTTTACGTTGTTTGTAATTCATTTATGAACACGCCGGCAAAGGATAGGATTCGTCTTGTGGTAGTGGGTAAGGGGCCGGACGAAGCTGACAACTGGATTGCCGACAATGTAAAGCAGGGTGATATTGTAATCACCGCTGACATTCCCCTTGCCGCGCGTTGCATAAAAAACAGCGCCCGCGTTCTTGATACACGAGGAAAAGAATTTTCAGAGGATTCCATCGGCGACTTGCTGGCTTCCAGGGACCTGAACGAGCACCTGCGGATGATGGGCGTGATTTCCGGTGGACCGCCGCCTATGGGTAAAAAGAACAAATCCGAGTTTGTTTCAAAACTGCACCAGGTTATTCAATCGTTAACACTGCCGGCAAAAAAGCATGAAAATCGAATCGCGTTTCCGAATTCCAAAAAAAAGGAAAACAATGACCAATAATCCAAAACAATCAATTCTATTACAAGTTCTGTTAACTGTTCCGGCGATTCTTTCCATGGTATTGTTGGCTGCTCATTTTTACAGGGCGGGGAATTCGGCGCCGGCCATTCTTTGCCTGCATGGACCAATTCTTGTCTTTAGAAATAAAGCCTATCTGATACGGATTATGCAGGGTGCCCTTATTTTTGCCGCTCTGATATGGGTCAATACTATTTTGACTATTTACCAAGCCCGGGTAGCCATGGATCAGCAGTGGGGCGGAACAGTCATTATTCTTTTGGCGGTGATCGCCCTTTCGCTTATCTCTATATGGCTCCTGGAAATAAGGCTTATTCGAGTAAAAGACTCAAAAAATGAGTCTTTGGATTGAGGGTAGTCAGTGTTATTTCAAATTTTTCAGATATGCCGCGGCTTGCTGAATCTGTGAGTCAATGCCTTGATCGATATCATCCGGGTCCTGCTCTGAAAAAATATCCGGCGCGATTCCGATGCCCTCGATCTGCTCACCGTTAAGAAGATATTTGCGCTGCATCTGGGAATAGTAAAATGTGATGCCCGAGGCTGGAAGAATATCATATTTCGGAGCACCTGTAGCGCCGCATGTGGTTGTTCCCATCAATGTAAAAGTAGGGACATAGGAAGCCGCCGCCGCAAAAAAGTCAGCCGCGCTAACGCACGCGCCGTTTATCAAAAAAACCACAGGGGCATCCACCGGGTCTGGTCCGGGCAACACCGGCTCCGGAATCCAGAGAGTAAAATCATCGTGCTCATCGCCGTTTTTATACCTGAAAGAGACCGGGAATATTAGCTGATCCAGAAAACGGGAAAGAACCGCCATAGCGGTAAGGTCCGATCCTCCCCGGTTGAATCTGGCGTCGAATATTATTCCATCAGGCCCATCAAATATATCAAGGGCGTCGTCCAGTTCCTGAAGAATCTGGTCCATGTAACTGTCCGATAGGGTCGAAAGATGTATGTAGCCAAGGTCATTGTCCATTGCTTTGTATTTCAATATGTTTCCCGAGGCGTCATCCAGAAAGTCAAGGAGGGCCTGGGGTTTGCATGAACCGGAAATGTGGCCGGCGCGTTGGATGGATACGTCAATGTTTGTCTGCCCTCTTTTTAACGAATAGAGAACGCTGCTTTCTCCTTGGCTAAAGCGTTCAACGTGGCTCAGCCGATAGGAGTCGCAGCAATGAACCGAAGAGCATCCTTCCCAGGAAACGGCTTTTGCCAGAACATCGTCCACCGCCTGGCCATCAAGAAGAATGACTTCATCTCCCAATTCCATTCCCGCCGTTATTGCAGGTTCGGTGATTTTCGCGACAAATACCTTGCCTCCGATTCGTTCCAGGCAAACTCCAGTGGCAGGGCGATAAGGTAAATCCTGTTCAGCCACCATGTTCATTGACGCCCATGTGTGACTGTCCCCCAGAGAAGCCGTGATTTTCCCGATCATCAGGGCGAATTTGGAGAGATCAGTTTCCGAAAAAGCCTCATCTTCGTATTGGGTGAAAATCTTGTCCCAGTCGATATTCTTCTCTATAAAATAGCCATATCCCCGGTCCATGGTCTGCCAATAATAATTGAAATCATCAAAATAAGGACCTTCTTCAAAGTCATCGTCATCATCATCGTCGTCATCATCATCGATGGTGTCATCGTCGTCATCATTATCATCATCGTCATCATCAGACACACTTGAGCTGTCATCGTCGTCATCGCCGCAATCGCAACCGGAAATAAGGGCAAAAAGCATAATGAAGCTTATTACAAGGAAAATGGAGAGGTGTTTCATATCGCCCTCAATGGTCAAGCAAAAGCGGCTTACAATTACCCGCAGCAACCACTGGTAGGATCGGCGCTGCCGTCGGATTCAAGGATCGCCGCGTCAAACGCCGCCGCCGGCGACGTGATTAACAGGATAAAAAAGACTGGGAAAATCAGCTTATTAATTTTCATTTGAATTCTCCATATAATAATTTATCTGTTTCTTAGTATACACATTAATACTATTGAAATTCAAAAATAAGGAAAAACCCGAAAAAGGCATCTTTTGTGATTCACCTTTTAAAAAAAGCCCTAATGTACCTGAAGGATTACAGGAAGTTTACGTTTTCACTTGCTTTTTAGAAAGACCCTGCTGTAAGGTTTGGCAATAATCCGGCATGGTGCGGCAATTGGTTTTATCCACGGATTTGACCCGCGATCAAGGAATCATGATACAAGGGGAAGCTGGAAAATCGAATCATTCATGAACGAAACAGGGCGCCCGCCTTCAATTATCAAACAGGAACGAATTAGGAAATACCTGGCTATTGCTTTGGTCTCCTGCGCTATTTTACTTTTTCAGATAGCCATCACCCGCATCCTTAGTGTTGTACTTTGGTACCACTTCGCGTTTCTGGCCATATCTTTGGCAATGTTGGGGCTGGGCGTTCCCGGCGTCTGGTATTCGATCAAAACTCCTAATAAACATTCTCTTTTCAGGACGTTGACAGCCTCCGCGATATTTACCCCTCTTTCAGTGATTTTGATTTTCAAGCTTGGCGCAATAATTGCTCCGGCAAGTTCCGGCATCGCGGACGCCGGCGGCTTGTTTCAAGCCAGGGTCTTTCTGGTAGTGATAACCGTACTTGCCGCCATGCTCAGCCTTGGCGCTACCGTATGCCTTTTACTACTTGAGGCGCGGGGGCGGGAAATCGGCCTGATGTACGGCTTTGACCTGATGGGCGCGAGACATTGGGCGCTTTTTTTGTTGTTCCCATGATGCACTGGGTTCCATCTCCATATATTATCGCCGGATGCGGATTGCTGCCTTTGGCGGCCTTGCTTTTATTACCTAAATCCAATCGTCTAATTGTGTTAATAATAGCGGCTGCAATAGTGGTGTGCATGATCTGGAAAGAGCCCCTCACTCTTAGATATTCAAAATATTTTATTGAGCCTGAAAAGGTATTGTTTGAAAAATGGACACCCACAGCCAGAATTACCATATATCCCAACAGCGAACATTTCCAATCTGATCCCACTGCTTCTTTTGTATGGGGATGGGGATCAAAATTTATTCCGGTTCCCATTGAGCAGTTATGGCTTGAACAGGATGGCGGCGCCGGCACTCCAATCACCAGGCTTAAGGGTTCGCCAAAAGAACTGGAGCATCTATTTTTCGATGTTACAAGCGTGGGATATCAATTGCGAACAGCCGATTCAGTATGTGTGATCGGATCAGGAGGGGGCAGAGATATCCTTACAGCATTGAAAGCCCATGCCAAGTCGATTGATGCCGTTGAATTAAATGGGACAATCATTGACGCTTTAACTGGTCCTTTCCTGGAATTTTCCGGCAATCTTTACAAACTACCTGAAGTAAACCCGATAGTCAGCGAAGGGCGGAGTTACCTGACTTATCACAAGGGCGCCTACGACATGATCCAGATTTCTCTTATAGACACCTGGGCGGCTACAACCGCAGGTGCCTACGCCCTTTCGGAGAACTATCTTTACACAAAAGAGGCTTTCCTGCTTTACTGGAAAAATCTTTCAGCTAAGGGCATGCTATCGGTTAGCCGCTGGTTTTTCGGCTCTCGCCAATTGGAAGGCGCGAGGCTGGTTGTGCTGGCTCGGGCTGTGCTGCATGATATGGGAATTCCCAACCCCGAGAAGCATATTGCGGTGATTCAAGGGCACCAGGTCGCGACAATGCTGGTCTCGAAACAGCCCTTTAATAATAATGAAATATTTCGCCTGAAACAGATAAATGAAGAACGAGGTTTTGTACAACATTGGCCGATAACTCAGGATGCCCCGAAGATGTCAACAATTACTCAACTTTTGTCAGCGAATGTTGATTATACCGCATTTCCAAAATGGATGGATATGAATCCTCCAACTGACGATCAGCCATTTTTCTTTCAGACTATCAAGCTGTTTCGTCATATTGATCGTGAAACCGCTAAGAGGCTTTCGGTTAACGACAATTCGGTGATTCTTTTGCGACGCTTACTTATTCTGGTGTCGATTCTGACAATTTGTCTATTCTTTTCGCCATTTATTATCGCCAAAAAATATATGCGAAAAAAGCCGGGATTCTGGCGCGGAAGTGGCTATTTTGCCTGCATTGGCATGGCTTTCATGTTGGTGGAGGCTGCTTGGTTGCAACGATATATTCTTTATTTAGGGCACCCGAGCTACTCAACAACAATTGTACTTGCTTCCCTGCTTTTAGGCGCGGGAACAGGTTCCTTTACCGCCACAAAAATAAGGCTAAGTAAAATACAAATAATGTCGCCTCTGCTTCCTTTGGTTATCGCTTTTGTCAACATTATTTTAGCATCGTTATTTGTATCCACTATTGGTTGGGCTTTTGCTGTCAGAGTGATATTCTCAGTGCTTCTAACTTTATCATCAGGGTTTTTTATGGGCTTTGCCTTTCCTACTGGAATGATACGCTTTGGTGATGGGAATAAGGCCTGGTTCTGGGCAATTAACGGAGCTGCGGGGGTCCTGGCCACCATATTTTCCCTGGCTATCTCCATGACTATCGGCATAATAAATACAGTTTTTCTCGGAGTTTTGGTATATTTTATTGCCGCTATCTTAATGAAGGGTAAAGTAGCAGAGCCGCCCTTTGAAGAACCTTGAAAATATATATGTTTTACAGGATGATCAAAAATCTTCCACAATACAATTGCCCACCCCGAGATGTCCCATGATAAAATATTCATTTACCGGCTTCCCCTAATTTATAACACACACCTTTGATTAGACGGCAACCATGAAATCCACATGCTTCCTCGAAGGGTTTTATTTTCTTTGTTTTAAAAAATCTCTCTTTTAGCAAACTTGCACTTGAAGGTTGGGAGAATCAGGGATACATTAACAGGGTGATGACCTTAGGATTCTATGGTTACCTGAGTGTTTAATATCGCAACCTATTCCAGCCCCTTCTATTGACGAGGAGTTATTTTTTATGGGTGTGAGAAATAAAGGAAGAAAAGTCAAGATTTCCCCAAAACTAAGCACAAGAAAAAGTGTTGTAACCGGCCCAAGGGCGGTAATTGAAATCGGCAGAAATGAACCTTGCCCGTGTGGTTCGGGCGAGAAATATAAAAATTGCTGCATTTCCAAAGGCGACCATTTCTTGAAGAAACTTGCCAAAGAAAGGGCAAAGAACGAGGCAAAGGAAAAGAGAAAGGAAGCGGGAGGCTTCTTTGGAATATTGAAAAGTAAATTTAAAAAATCAAGTTGAGCATGGCGCCGGAAACCGAATTATCCCTGATGCCCCAAAACCTTGATTTCCTTGATCTTGAAAAAAATTGCTCAATCCTTGTCTGGAAACAAAAAAATAAGTCCTATCCGGGTTATAGG
>CAYSHR010000027.1:0-2194 GCA_964430795.1 uncultured bacterium | reverse complement strand
ATTCTAAATTTATGATATTCAAAGGATATACTCCTTGACTTGCCAAAAGATATGATGTAAATTTCATTTACTGAATGAGCATTCATTCAGGCAACGGATTTTAGATTTTTCTCACATATTTGCAATCCAAATCTTAAGGAGGATTTTTTATGAGCCATTATAAAGTTGATATGCGGGATGTGTTTTTTGTTCTGTTCGATTGGCTGAAAACAGGCAAGCTTGCTGAAAAAGAGCCATTTAAAAGCATGGAAATCGACGAAGATATGATGAAGGCCACCTTGGATGAGGCTCTAAAAATGGCTCAGAATGAAATCTCGCCTCTTTTTGAGGATTCCAAGTTTCACGCTGAATATGAGAACGGCAAAGTAGTTCTGCCTGAGGAATACAAAAAGGCTTTTCAGGTTTATTGCGAGAATGGTTGGTTGGGACTAGTAGCAAATCCGGAATATGGC
Organism: uncultured bacterium; assembly: GCA_964430795.1. Lineage (GTDB taxonomy): Bacteria > Lernaellota > Lernaellaia > JACKCT01 > CAYSHR01 > CAYSHR01. The sequence goes on along the minus strand of CAYSHR010000027.1, from coordinate 1,742 downwards.
GGTATGGGTTTTCCGGTTTGCATAGGTCTTTCAGCCATGGAATTTTTCTGCGGCGCGAACATAGCCTTTACCATGTACCCCGAGCTTACCCACGGCGCCGCCCACATTCTCGAGGCATTTGGCAGCGATTGGATGAAAAACACATTTGTGGAAAAGATGTATACCGGACAATGGGCGGGCACCATGTGCCTTACAGAGCCCTCAGCCGGATCGGATGTAGGCGCGCTGAAAACCAAAGCTATTTTACAGGATGACGGCACATATAAAATTGTCGGAACAAAAATATTCATAAGCTCTGGAGATCACGAACTTACAGAGAATATCATTCACCCGGTTTTAGCAAGGGTTGAAGGCGCCCCTGAGGGCATAAAGGGCGTATCCATCTTTCTGGTGCCAAAGGTATGGGTCAACGAAGACGGCAGCCTTGGCCAGGCAAATGATGTGGTTTGCTCCGGTATCGAACACAAAATGGGCATCAAAGCCTCAGCCACATGCACACTTAACTTTGGCGAAAACAATGAATGCCGGGGCCACCTCATTGGTGAAGAGAATCAGGGCATAAAGTACATGTTCCAGATGATGAACGAAGCCAGGCTCTATGTCGGTTTACAGGGCGCCTCCATCTCCAACACCTCCTACATGAACACCCTTGAGTACGCCAAGGAAAGGGTTCAATTCCGCCACATAAAGGACATGGCCAAACATGACGCTCCAGGCGTTCCCATTGTCCAGCATCCGGATGTGCGACGCATGCTCATGTTTATGAAATCCATGGCTGAAGGATCAAGGGCATTGATGCTAAAAACAGCTTTTTATGCCGACATGGCCAAAGCCGCTGAGGATGAGCAGGAAAAACAGAAATACCTGGGTCTTGTTGATTTCCTTATTCCTATCTGCAAAGCATATTGCACTGACTGGGCTTTTGATGTTACTGAAACCGGCGTTCAGGTGCTGGGTGGATACGGATATTGCTCCGAATATCCCCAGGAGCAGTATTGCAGAGATGTCAAGATCGCTTCCCTTTATGAAGGCACAAACGGAATTCAGGCTCTTGACCTTATGGGCCGCAAGCTTTCAATGAAGGGCGGCATGCTCTTCATGTATTACATGCAGGAACTTTCCGCTACAGTGGCAAAACTCAAAGCCAACGAAAAATTCGCCACAGAAGGCGCAAAGTTGGAAGAGGCTCAGGGCTGGATCGCTTCCCTGGTCATGGAATTCGGCCAGATGGGCAAATCCGGTGATCCGGGTCAGATGATTGTACCGATCTTAAACGCGGTGCCCTTCTTAAATATGTTCGGACACCTTGTTATCACCGAACTTTTATGCGACCAGGCAATTCTTGCTCAACAAATGCTTGACGATTATTGCAAAGAAAAGGGCGCCGCCGACTCAAAAGCGGTTCGCAAACTTATCGAAGAGAACGACGAAGCCAAATACCTCTATGGAAAAGTTCAGTCCGCCAAATGGTTCACCAATAACATGCTACCCGAGGTCGAAGCCCTTATGAAAGCAATGAAGAACAAAGACCTCTCAGCAATGAAGATGGTATTTTAAAAAACATTCGTAGAAAATATTAAAGGGCGGCTTGCAAAAGTCGCCTTTTTTCATTCCAACTTATGGTCAGGGTCTGGTTGCTGGGCTATTCCGGGGACACGGCTATTCCGGGGACACGATACTTATCTCAAAAAAACAGTGGGGGTGTAAGAATAGTTTTCTCTTGACTTCCCCATTGGGACACC
>CAYSHR010000026.1:0-15062 GCA_964430795.1 uncultured bacterium | reverse complement strand
TTATATCAAGTTAAAATAATATTTACCAAAGCTCGCCAAAGTGCTAATATTCATCTATAGGGCGTTCTGAAAAAATAATTAAAAATAGAAATAGTTTTTCTATGAGAACTTGAAAGACTATTAAGATGATGATAATAGTAGAGTTGTTGTTTTTACGACTTGGATATTCTGGTTGGAGCATTAGATGACTACGTGGCTGCTAATTGCTGATGATCATAGGATTATCCGACAAGGGCTGATATCCCTGATAAATAAAGAGACGGAATTAAAAGCTGTTGCCGAAGCTGAAAACGGCTTTCGGGCTCTTGAATTGGCTGAGCGGCTTCAGCCGGACATAATCATAATGGACATCGAGATGCCCCAGATGAATGGCATCGAGGCAACAAAGAATGTAATAAATACTTTGCCCGATGTTAAGGTAATTGCTCTATCAATGCATTCTGATGTGGAATTTGTCGCTGAAATGTTTTTAGCCGGCGCGGTTGGGTATATGCTGAAGAGTTCCGCTTTTGACGAGCTCATCTCCGCAGTAAAAACAGTTATTTCAGGTAATAGATATTTAAGCCCTTCCATTACCGAAGATGTTATTGCCCATTGGCTTAATCTTCTTTCAACCTTGAAAAATCCTCAAACAGGAAAGCTTTCAGCCAGAGAGCGAGAAGTGCTGACTCTCCTTGCCCAGGGAAACAATACAAAAGAGATCGCCTACGAACTTGGGATCAGTCAAAAAACCATTGAGTCCCACAGGCAAAAGATAATGAAGAAACTGGACCTGTTCAGTGTGGCTGAATTGACAAAGTATGCCATCAGGAAAGGGCTGTCAACTCTGGATAGCTGATATACTCTTCGAATTGTGATTTATCCTTTGCATAGGGGAATCCCTTACAGAAAAGCATCAGGAATTCCCTTATTAATTTTTATCTTTATTCTCCGATATTATATTTATGTTCATTGAAGAGTAAAATATGAAACCGTTAAAAAATAAATTGGAAAATTATATTTCTTTTGAAAAAAAATAGCATTTGAAAAACTATGGAGCTTTTTTAAAATAGAGACCTGGCTGTATTAAATATGGCCAGGTTTTTTTGTGGTTTTATTGCCGCCCATTGTTGAGAAATGAGGTCATCTCCCCCGATCTCAAACCCTGCCACCTTGCTCCCTTGTCAATGAAGGATTACTCATAAAGAAAGAATGGCCTTGGAAAACCATTTCATTTCATATATCCTTATAGAAAGGATAAAAAAAGGTTAAAAATGTGGCCGGCAGCAGAGAGAATAGAGAAACAGATAATGACATCAGGGACAAATTATTCCAGGCAGTGGGTTTTATCGCTGAGTTATTTTTAAATAAAAGGGCAACTGACGAAAATATCAATCAGGCTTTAGAGAAGCTTGGGCGGGCATCTGATGAAAGCGGTCTTGCCGTATACGCCAACGACCCTGAATTTTCTAAAAACGGTTTAAGCTACAAGAGATACGTCTGGAAGCAATGGTCGGCACCTTCTCAATCCTCATTCCAGATAGATGTTTTTTCAACCAAAAAGTATGAATTGAGTAATTGGGTGGATGCCCTTGTCAAAGGGGTCAGCATTGTTAAGTACAGTCGAGAGTTGAAAAGGGATTTTCGCAAGTTGTTGGAAAAATCGGAAATATGCTCTTTGCTGATTGTTCCCATTTTCATTCAAAATAGATGGTGGGGCGTTATTACTATAGTAAATAAAAATCCCGGAAAAATTTGGTCAGCGACTGAGCAGGACGCTTTTAAAGCCGCGGCTAATATTATTGGCGCCGCCATTGGCAGAAAACAGTATGAAACCCAGATTATTGAAAATAGACGTGCCCTTGATACATTGGTGAGCAATTTGCCCGGGATAGCTTACAGGTGCGTTTATAATCAGAAGAGAACCATGGAGTTTGTCAGTATTGGCGCCATCGATCTGATAGGTTACTCTCCTAAAGAAATCACAGGCGACAATGTCATTTCCTTTTCAAAGGTCATTCATCCAAAGGACAGGGAAGCCCTTTGGCAAAAGATAAAGGAAGCTATCGGGAAACATGAGAGTTACCAACTGGTTTACAGAGTAATAACCGCGGAGAAAAAAGTAAAATGGGTTTGGGAGCAAGGGTGTGGCGTATTTGATATTGATGGTTCTGTTATTGCCCTTGAAGGTTTTATCCTTGATATATCAGAGCGCCTGAAAATGGGAGTGGAGTTAAAAAGAAACGCCAGGGAAATCGAGCTGATTAATGATATTCTCGCCCATGACATCGGCAATATAAACCAGACGGTTCTGGCAAACCTTACCATGCTTCTGTCTGAGGATTTTGGCTCATTGAATAATGACCAGAGATCCCTCCTGATAACTTTTGAAAAGCAGATAAGAAGAACTCTGGCTCTGATACAGAAAGTGAAAACGGTTAATCTTGTTCGAGGCGCCGGCACTGAAAACCTTTCTATGATGGACCTGAATACCGCTATCAGGGTTGCCCGTGATTCAATAATCTCATCAAATAAAAATAAAATCGTTAAGATCAATTATGCTCCAGGGAGTGATAGGAACGTCATTGGCGATCATCTAATAGTGCAACTTTTTCTAAACCTGTTTGAAAACGCCATTAATAATACCAAGGGGGACCTGGCTCGTATTGACGTTTCAATAAACTCATCCATTTACAAAGAGATGGACTGCTGGAAAATATCAATTTGTGATAATGGAAAAGGGATTCGGGATCAGATGAAAGAGGTTATTTTCCAAAGATTTGAAAAGGGTCTTAAAAGAAAAGGATCAGGAATCGGTCTCACTATCGTCAGGGCGTTAACTGAAAAATATAATGGACATATTTATGTGGAAGACAAGGTAAAAGGGGATTACTCAAAAGGCGCCTGCTTCCAGGTGATCCTGCCTAAAGCTTAAATAGTTCCCGTCCCGAAATGGCCCTTTTCCGCGATCTCGGCGTCAATCCGCTGGTTTGATAGTGGGGAGTACATGAGTACGCCTCCGCTCAAACCCTTGATTTCCTTGACCTCGCGAAAAATTGCTCATTTGGGGTCAGGGAACTTAACAAGCACCCAACCGAATTTCGGGATGGGCACTAAATAATCATTTCCTAAAATATTTTTATCAAAATAGGGGAATTTTCTTTGCCCTGCTTTTGCATCTCCACTGTTGCCCCGAATTCAACTTTCCACGTTGCGACAACCCAATTTATTTTTCCATTGGCGCTTGTCAGAGAGCTTTCTTTTCCTTTGCCGTATTTCATGTAAAGCCAGGTAATGAAATTCTCAATGTGGCTGTTTATCGGTGATTCTTTTGGACTGTAAATCTCCACAGAGTGTAATTTTTCAGAGGAAAAGTTGAACTTGATTGTTCCTGAGTGCTTTAATTTCACCTTTAGGCAATTGGATAAATCGGCTTGGCACTCTTTTGCCTTTTTCAGTTTTGGAAAAAGCCTGGTGATAAATTTTTCAGGACAGGCAAGAAAAATGGTTTTGCCCATTAAAGGGAAAGTGAAGTTTATTGTTTCCACTTCAGGTGTAATTCTTGGATAGGGATCGGGGATATCCGCAAAGAGAACTGAGAAGGAAACCGACAGAAAAACCCCAATGAGTAAAAACAACAGTGTTTTCATTTTTTCTTCCTTTTTTTGAGATTTTCCAGCCATAGATAGGGCACGGATAAATCTCCCAAACCCAGACCCAGCTTTATCTTTGGCTTTGATAAACCATGGAAATCGGAACCCCCTGTGGGTGATAAGTTTTTTCTTCCGGCTGCCTCCAGAAATAACTTTACCTGGCTTTTGCTGTGTGTTGAGTAGAGCACCTCCAACCCGTCAAGACCAATATCCACAAGAGAATCAAGGGATGCTTCCAGGTCCAAGGGGGACCATTTATATATTCCGGGATGGGCAAGAACGGCTAACCCTCCCGCGTTTTTTATAAGGCTGACCGACTCCTTGGGGGTCAAGCGAAACTTATCAAGATATGCCTTGGCGCCTCTGGCCAGATAGAGGTCAAAGGCGCCCTGTATTGAGGTCACAATATTCTTTTCCAGAAGAACCTGGGCAAAATGAGGGCGGCCGATAACTTTGTCTCCGGCCTTGCCCATAACCTCTTCCAGAGTGATATCAATGCCCAGTTCGTTGAATCTCTCAATTATTTTATTATTTCTGTCAGCTCTGACTCCCTTGGCCCAATCCAGTTTGCCCTTGAGGGCTTTGTTCCTGATATCAATAAAGTAACCGAGAATGTGAACGGTGGTCTTGCCAAGATCGGTGGATAGTTCAACTCCGGGCACAACCTCCATCCCCAGAGATTCCCCGGCTTTCAGGGCTTCCTCTACACCGTCAATAGTGTCATGATCCGTTAGCGCCATAGCCCAAAGCCCCACTTCTTTGGCCATTTTTACAATGTCGCCGGGAGAATAGCTTCCATCGGATGCTGTGGAGTGAAGGTGAAGATCGATTTTCTTTTTACTGTTCATATAAAAGCTCGTTGCCCTTTTCCAGGTTGTAAAAAGAGAGCTATATGTCCACCTTGAATATCCCCTTCATTGAAAGGCCGGCAATAATGGAAAGGATGAAGTAAACAATTATCCAGTGAATCTCCCAAAAAAGAAATTTCATCTCAACTGTTTCATATCCATTGTTAAGCAGAGTTATAACGCCGCTTTTATCAGGGGCGCCGATGGTAAAATAGCGTATTTTTCCTGTTAATTTCTCCTGACCTGGATAGAAAACCGAATCCCAGAAGTTTCCGTCATGGCCAATAGGCGCCACTCTATATAATTTGCCGGGAGAACCGATTACAATTCTCTTTCTTTCTGAAAGGTCGTTAACTTTTACGGTTAAATGATATTCGCCGGCTTCCTTGCCCCTTACTCTCCATGTGATCTCATTTTTTGACGGAACCCGAAGCCCTTTTGATTCTATCTCCACACCGCCATCGGAAGTAAGGGATATGTCCGCCGTGTAGAGGCTGATGGATTTATCCACCTCAACTGTAACAAGAGCCTCCCGGCCTTCTTCAAGGGCGGTATATCCGTACCAGAAATTTAGTTGGACAAGGAGAAACAAAACCGGAATCATCATTACAGCAAGGGGAAGAAGGTTATTTGCCATGTAAAAAAGATTCCATTTCAAAATGTTTAAAATGGATTTTATAAGGACCGAAAAGCTATCGGAAAAAAGCATGATAGCCAGAAAATTGGCTTTTATCCTATCCTTGGCCAGGGTGATGTATTTCTGAAAAGAGGTGTACTTATAAACCATGAGCATAAGAACGCCTGTAAGGGCGCTTATTATAATCATCCCTGTCAACGGCCGGTTTACAAACAGTCCCATAAAGGGATTAAAGAGGGAGGATATAAAATTGGAAACATTAAGCATCAGTGATTATTTCCTCTAGCTGATATATCCCAGCCCTTGAAGTTTCTTCTTGATCTCCTCTTCGCTGTCGCTTTCATCAATGGCGGCCAGTTCTTTCTCAAGGACGTGGCTCACAAGTTCCTCCACCGATGAGTAGCCCGCGATCTTCGCGAATCTCTTTACTCTGGTGTATAAGTCTTTATCAAGTTTTATTTTTGGTCCGAACATTTCTCCTCCAATGCCAACTATTTAGTTTCTGTCCTGGAACGGCCCTTTTTGGCGATCTCGGCGTCAATCCGCTGTTTTGATTGTGGGAAGTACATGAGTACGCCTCCGCTCAAAACCTTGATTTCCTTGACCTCGCGAAAAATTGCTCATTCCTGGCCTAGAAACCAAAATCCGCCCTGTCCGGAATTTCGGACAGGAACTATTTACCTGTTAAAATATTTCGCCCGATCATATCTTTTGGGCGCTTTATTCCAAATAGTTCCAAAATAGTAACCGGGACATCATATAATTTCGGGTTTTTAAGCTTTATTGGTCTGTTTGAAAAAAGGCTCCCCGGCACAAGATCCGAAGCCATGCAATGATCGCCGCTCCATTCATCCACATTTGGCCTTATCAAATCCTCATCCGGGAAGGCGCCCAATACGGTTTCCCAACTTGATCTATAGCCTCTGTTATATCCAACAATCAGGTCAGGCGCCTGGTCAACATAGGGTCCTGAATAAACCTGTGATGTTTTGTAAGCTTTGTGAATCACTTTATCGCCGGTTTCAGGATCGGTAATCTCCTCCAGCTTTTTCGCGAGCTCATCAATAAGTTTATCAGCCTGAGAAGCCGGCACCACTCCTTCCTCCTCTCGTCCGGCAAGGTTTATATACAACCCGTTTAATCCCAGAGAGTAAGCCTTGGTTCCCATCCACTCCACATTCTGGAAAAACTCCGACTTTCGATCATTGGGATTGATAAGGGCGAGGTAACCATTTTCCAGAAGCCACGTTGAGAGATGAAAGGATTTGGCGTAGGGGGCAAACCCGTGATCGCTCATAACGAAAAGGTTTGTGTCATCCCCGGCTTTTTTTATCGCCATTCCCAAAGCCTGATCCAGGCGTTGATATACCTGGCGAATAGTGTTCTTATAGGGTGCGTCCTTTTCCTCGTTATACGCCGGATGGCTTGGGTCCATTGTTCGCCAAAACATGTGAGAGACCTGATCCGAACTTGAGAAATAGAAGAAAAGGAGACCGTTATTGAACCTGTTTAATTCATAACGGTAAATTTTCATCCTTTCCTCAAGAACTTTCCAGGCTTGCTGCATAAATTCCTTGTTGGAGATTATCTGCCCGGAGAGGGCTTTTGTATCCTCTGGAATCCCTTGAGTATGAAAAGGACCTCCGATAGCTTCGGCCAGTTCCGCTGAGTATTCGGGGGGAGTCGAGATAGGCTGGGCCGGCTCTCTTGGATCGATATTTATCGGTGAGCAATAGAGATTAAATGGGTTTACGCTTATTAAAAGAAATCTGACCATGCCCTTTATCGAAACCAGGTGGGGCACCATGGTGTACTCAAGTTGAATCCAATCGGTCCATTCCCCGGGCTTAACAAGGAATCTCTCATTGACAATGTCTATATAAGCCTCATCGGAGACCTTATCAACATATACCTCAAAGGGCACAAAGGTGCTTTGAGCCTTCTCTCCCTCTTTCAACTCCTTTAATGTGTTTTTCGGTCCAGGTATCTCACCGGTTACTTTGCCGTTATCAACAGCGACCTTGATTATTTTTCCACCGCCAATGTCGTCATCAGGTGGATTTTCAGTAAAGTTGAAGAATGTTCCATACCCGCCGTGAAGATCGGGGGTGCCCATGCCCGACAGAGAGCGAAAAGGTCCCTTGACAGGAGGGTAGTTGCTTGGAACGCAGAAGAGAGTCGCCGGAATTCCCTTATCACCCAGGTATTCCCAGAAGGCTTTGCCTTTTCTCAGATTCACAGTGCTCCCATCTTTTGGAAGTTTATAACCCATAATAGATGGATAAAACTTGCTTGGTGGGATAGCCTTACTTGTGGAAAAGCTTGGAAGATAGGTTTTTGGATCTCTATGAATAAAGTCGAATATGCCGTGTCCCCCTGGATTTTGCCCATTGATAAAATTTGCCCAGGCAACCGGGCTTTGGGGAGGGATGCTGGTTCCAAGGTCGGAAAACCCCCTGTTTTTTGACAATTTAGAGAGGTTGGGAAGATATCCCTGATCCATCCATTCCTGAACTAAAAAGGGATCGAGGCCATCAAAACCAAGAACGATTACCTTATCGTCGCCTTTATAGTCAACCCCCGGCCTATGGATAACAGTATCGCCGCACCCGAAATAAAAAGCCGGCAGGCTCGACGCCAACATGGCTAAAAATGTTCTTCGATCCATAATATTTTTCCTAACCGGTATTTTCTGATTTATTTTGTATTGTAAGTGGAGCGCCATCCATATATCCAGGGGTTTTTACTCCCAATCTTTCAAGAATCGTAGGGGCGATATCCATAATGGTTGGCTTTTTACCATAGAGGTTGAAGTTGGTAAAGAGAACTCCAGGCACTTTTCTTGGGTCCATGCAGTGATCACCGCTCCAGGCTTTTTTATTGTCATCAAAAGTTACATTGCCGATCTTTCCGGTTGTGCCATCCCAACTTGCCCTGTATCCAACATTGTAACCGATGATTAAATCGGGAGCGTTTTGAGTATAGGGTCCATGATAAATATTTTTCGCGGCCCAGGCGTCATTGATGCCGATCCGGCTTTTCTCTTGATCCATAAGGCCGGAGAGTTTCACAATCAGTTCCTGGGCCAGGGCGTCGGCCTCTTCCCCGGATTCAATAATACCATGCTTTTCCCTTCCCTTGATATTCAGATAGAGGCCACCAAGACCCACCTGAAAAGCCCTGGTTTTCGACCAGTCCACGTCGGTAAGCCATTTTCCATTACCATCGGCGCCGTCTTTAAGATGCAGGTATCCATTTTCAAACAGCCAGTGATTCAGATTTACGCCACGGTTAAAGGGCTTGAATCCATGATCGCTCATGACTATAAGAGCGTCTTTTTCCCCAAGTTTCTTTTGGGTTCTGCCAAGAAGATCGTCAGCCCATTTGTAAAGTTCGAGAATGGCGCCCTCTTTATCGCTTTTAGGATAGTGATTTAGCGCGGGGTGGTCCTTTACCAGGTATCTGAAAAACATGTGCTGAACCCTGTCGGTGTTATCAAAAACGCAGACCACCGCGCCGGATTTCGTCTTATCCAGGGCTTCGTAAAACATTTTTTGTCTCTCCTTGTTGATAAGAGAAACCTCGGTAAGAAAATGCTCATCCGGCAAAAGCCCTTCGTTCAATACCCAGGTGTCTTCCGCGAGGCCGAGATTGGCGTATGGGCCAATGAGCTTGGACATATACATGGAATAGGCCTGGGGATGGCTGATGGGAAAAGCGGGGCGCTCGGGATCCAGATTGATCGGCGTCACATAGAGGCTCGTTTCATTTCCCGTTTCAGTAAGAAGAAACCTGGCGATGCCGCAGACCTTGATTCTCAATCCGGGATTGAAGGTAAGTTTCACCCAATCAGAAAATTCGCCGACTTTCAGTTTCAACTTTTGGTCAGGGAGATTCAAATGATGTTCGCCCTTCTTCCCTTTTGATAATGTAAAGGGCAGAACCATTTCCGGCGCGTCCTCCAACAGAGAATTGGAAGGACCCGGCAGTTCGCTGGAATAAACATCGCCATCCTTTGTGAAATTATAGACGATTCCGCCTTCGGAAATGTCCTGGTTCTGTTTTCTTGTAGTAAAGAAACTAAAGGTGCCCTGAGTGCCTCGAATGTCGGGTACACACATTCCCGAAATGGAGACGCCATTGAATTTCTCAGGGGGGAAAGTAATGGGTACCCTGATTATTGAGGAGAATATGCCGTTTTCACCCAAAGTCACCCAGAAGGGTTTGCTTTTTCGAAGAAGGCGTAATTCGGGTTTTCCAAGGGGCATATTATATTTTCCAAGTTTGATTGTCTTTAGGGCGCCGCCAATAAAAGCTGACGAAAGAACCGGCAGGTATGTCTTTTTGTCTCTGGAGAGAAAATCGAAAATATTATGACGGCCCGGATTGGCGCCGGTCATAAAACTGGACCAGGCAACAGGAGAGACAGCGGGGTAAGTTGTCTGTAGAGAATTGAAAGTTCCTTCTTCTTTAAGGGCTTTGAAGTTGGGCATATGCCCTTTACTCATCCACCGGTTCACAAGGACTGGATCAAGGCCGTCAAGACCCAGGACAACCACTCTCTTTACCTTGGCGTTTTTCATCGCCTTGCGCCGCCTAAGCCATATCCAAAAGAATCTAAGGGGCCAGATCATCAATGAGAAAAGGGCCACAAAGAATGTGGCGATAAGAAAAAAGAAGCTGGTAATAAAGGCAAAGCCCGCTCCTGGTCCAACATAGGCCGACGCCGGAGTCGCAAAGGATAGAAGGGCAAGTAATAAAACCGGTATAAATATTTTTTTCATCAATAGAGTTCCATTCTTATTTTAAGTGGTCCAGCACCATCTGGGCGACCTGGGTAATATGAGGAACTTCATCAGCGTTTTTACCAGTCCAGAGGAAGGCGTCATATTGATTGTGCATTCCAGTAAAACCAAAGTTTCCAAAGACTTCCTTTCGATCCACTGAGCCTTTAAAGTCAAAGCCGTCTTCCGAAACCGCCACAAGATCAGGACCCGATGTCGCCCATGGGCCGTGAAACGCCTCCTCCTGGGCATAAAATTTCCGAACAAGTTTTTTGCCGTCATATTCAAGTTCCAAAAGAGCCTTGCGCACATCATCAATAACCTTGTTTTTGTCGCCGGGGTCTACGCAGCCCTTGGGATATTTGCCTTTTAGATGTACATAGATTCGGTTTGGATCAAGGACAAAAACCTTTGACTTCGGTGATATCTGTTCCAAATCAGTTGGAGAATCGGTTTCAAACTCCATGAGCCCTTTTTCCACAAGGTATCGGGTCAGGGCAACCTCTTTTTCCAAAGCGCAGAAACCGTGATCGCTAAGCATGAAAAACCCGGCAAGAGATTTGTCTTTTGTCGCGTCAATATATGCCTGGGCCATTTCACCGACAAAAGAATCAACCCCCTTGTAATAATCCATAGCCCGGGTGTGAAAGTCATGATTCTCATCAACCAGGGCATCCCAAAGATAGTGATGAAGACGATCAGTCCCTGTAACCACAACCTCAAAAAAATCCCATTCTTCTTCAGCCAAAAACATTTTCGCGGCGTCAAGGCGATTTGACAGGGTCCTGTCAAGGTCATCCATGGCAAAGCGGTGATTTGTTCTGGCTCTCTGAGTGTCAATATCGATCTGGTAATTCAACCTTTTGAGTTTACCAATATACTTTGCGGGAAAAACAGCTTTTCTCAGTTCGATGGCTACAAAACCGCTTACCAGCGCGCCATTGATTCTCTTTGCCGGATATGTGCCCGGTTGATTTAAAACCACCGAACGCTTTCCCAACTTTTCCAGTTTATCCCAGATAGTAGGCGCCTTTATATCTCCAAAACTCGGGAAAAACATTTTATAGCTATCAGGAATAAGTTCGGTAAATCCGAATATTCCGTGGGCGCCCGGATCAACTCCAGTCATAAAACTGGGCCAGCTCACAGCGGAAATCTCAGGAACTGTGACCTCCATCCGCCTGAAATTGCCATGGGCGGTAATTTGAGCCATATTCGGCAAAAGACCTTTTGACATCATAGACTTTAAGAGAGTGTAGGGAACGCCGTCAAGACCGACAACCATCCCTTTTGTTTTCTTCCTGGAGAACAGAGCCATAAAAACCCCTTACTAAATCAATGTTAAACCATAACTATGACATATCTATTGAGCAAGGCTTTTTTTATAAAATTTTCCTTTAAAAAAGAGGGCCGCGTTTACAAGCCCGATAAGAACAGGGACCTCGACAAGTGGACCAATAACCGCGGCAAAGGCGGCGCCGTGATGTATGCCGAAAGTAGCGATGGCAACGGCAATGGCTAGTTCAAAGTTGTTTGACGCCGCTGTAAAGGAGAGAGTGGCCGAGCGGCTGTAGTCCGCGCCGATCTTTTTGCTCATAAAAAATGACACCAGGAACATGACAACGAAATAGATAAGAAGGGGAATAGCGATGCGGACAACATCCAGGGGAAGTTCTACGATATACTCGCCCTTTAAGGAAAACATCACTATGATGGTAAACAGCAGGGCAATAAGGGTAATGGGACTGATTTTCGGAATAAAGCGATTGTGATACCAGTCCTTGTCTTTGACGGAAATCAATGTAAATCGTGTAACGATCCCCGCCAGAAACGGTATACCCAGGTAGATAAACACGCTCCTGGCAATCTGTCCGATAGTGATGTTTACTTCCAGCCCGTCAAGACCAAACCATCCTGGCGCGAGGGTAATAAAGATGTAAGCGTAAACCGAAAAGAAAAGCACTTGAAAGATGGAGTTGAAAGCGACCAGTCCGGCGCAATATTCGTTGTCGCCCTGGGCAAGTTCATTCCAGACGATAACCATGGCGATACAGCGAGCCAATCCGATCATGATCAGCCCCACCATGTATTCGGGCTTGTCCCGAAGAAAGATAATCGCCAGAGCAAACATCAATACCGGTCCTATAACCCAGTTCTGCACCAAAGAGAGTGCAAGAATCTTCCAGTCCCGAAACACCCGCCCCATCTCCTCATAACGCACTTTTGCCAAAGGCGGGTACATCATCAGGATCAATCCTATGGCTATGGGAATATTGGTGGCGCCAACTGAGAACTTGCTCCAGAAGTTCGCGGCTTCGGGCCAAAAGTAACCCGATCCTACGCCAAAGGCCATGGCCGCGAAAATCCACAATGTCAAATAGCGGTCAAGGAAGGAGATATTTCTGTAGGTTGATTCCGTCATTTTGGTTGAACTCCAATATTTTAAAGACGACTGTTTTTGTTTTCTTTTATCAGGTAGGCTTCAATTTTTTCTCTTATCTGATCCCGCACTTCGCGAAAAACCGCGAGTTTCTCCTTTTCGTCGCCCTTTATCTGATCCGGGTCTTCAAATCCCATGTGCTCTCTTTTGACTCCGCCAATAAAAAAAGGGCATGCCTGGTTGGCGTTGTCGCAAAGAGTGATTACGTGATCAAAACTCTCACCGGAAAACTCATCCATATGTTTGCCGCGGGCTTCCTTATGATCGATGCCAAGCTCCGCCAGCGCTTCCAATGCCAGAGGATGGGGCTCTTTCGGTTCCGTTCCCGCTGAAAAAGCCTCAAACCTGTCACCAAGGTCATGATTGACCAGAGCCTCGGCCATCTGGGATCTGCAACGGTTAGAAGTGCAAAGAAACAAAACTCGCTTTTTCATTTTTCTATATCCATCTCTTTTCTTTGTGAGGAGCCGACGCATCCTGAATTTCTGATTTCCAGCCACTTTTCGAGGTTTTCAAGGAGTTTTCCCATTTCATGGTTGTCAAGAACCTTCGATGTCGCGTCAAGTAATACCGAATGATCTTTACTCAATTTTTCCTTGATTCGATAATGAACCCATACTCCGTTCCGGCGATCCGAAAGGAATCCCGCGTTTAGCAGATACCTGAGATGGCGGGAGGCTTTTGATTGGCTGATTTGAAGAACCTGCTCAAAGTCGCAGACGCAAAGCTCCCCTTTCAAGAAAAGAAGAAAGAGCATTTTCAGCCTTGTTTCATCAGCCAGAGCTTTAAATGAATTGGCAAGGTCACGCATAAAAAATCCTTTCAAGACCCATTTACCCGTTTAAGCGAATATATGCAAGTGTAAAATGCCACAACATGTAATCATTCAATTACAGGGGATTTTTGGAAAAACTGGAGATCTGGGTACATGATACCCATTTCCCTAATATCATTGACAATGACGGCCATCGTTGAGAAATGGGGTCATCTCCCCCCGATCTCTAACCTCGCCGGCGTTAACTGAATGATTACCACAACATCTTTTGGCGTCAATCGCCCAAAGTTCAAGTTGCTTTTTTCCCGTATACTTTAAGGGAGATGAAGTAGAAAACAATTGGCGCAAAAAACCAAACCGGCTGAATCAATACGGTCATGGGATGTTGATTGACGGTAATGATGGTGGGGTTCCACCAGTAGCCCTCCACATATACCCAGGCATCGTTTGTCACACTGGAAAATTCCACTAGAAAAGCTGAAATCTGGCCCCAGAGAACCATTATGGTCAGTTCAGACCATCTGAATCCGGTAAGGGCAGGGCGGTGGCATATCCCCTTCACAAGCCAGACCCCCACAAGGAAAATCCCACCATCCCATAAAGTATGAGAGATCATAAAGACCACCCAGTGCATGGGAAATTCCCTTACCCAGATAATTATGGGCAAGGAAGAAAGGGCGCTGAGCATAAAAATCGGAATCTCCCAGGAAAGGCCAATGACGGCGCCTGCCCAGAAAAGCTTCCAGTCCCCCACATCAATTCTTTTCCGGCGATAAAGGAAAAATAGCATTAAAGGGCAGCCAAAACCCACCAGAAGATCAAGCCAATAATAACTGCTTTTAAATAACTCACCCATGGGAAGAAGTCTATATGGCGCCAGGCCGGTTTGTCAATCAGTGTGAAGGCTATATTTCCGGACACCCATAACCGCGCGTCAACAGATTTCTTTTTTATTCCCTGCACAGGTTCTCGGTCCGCGCTGCTGTGCGAGAATGGGCCCTTCCATAGCTCGTCGGAGCGGTGGGGCGGAAATGGATTCGCGTGCTCTTACAGACACCCATTCGCACCGTACAACATAAATTGCCGTGCAAAAAACGCTTCGCTGGGCGCGCCGCCCATTCACAATAACGGCGGTGCGGGCTGTCGATAAAGCGCCTTGGAAGGCTTCCTCAAAACACCAAAAAAGACCTTGAATTTCGTTAACGAGGGACTCTTATTGAAGCTATTCCCTTACTTTTTAACCCATCTCTTACTCTCGTCAGGGTAGGTGGATTTCCACACGATTTCTTCCTCAGAGGTATCGTCGTCATCGTTGTCGTCATCATCATCCGGAATATTCATTCCCTCATTTGATTCTACACTAAATTCCCAGCTATCGTTCTCATCAGAGTAAAATAATCTTGCGCCATAATGCCAAATGGGATCCGGGTGATACGTTGTAAATCCAATATGGATGCCTCCGGCATATTCTTCCTCAACATCGGGAAAAACTATTGTAACTGGAACTGAAAAGTGTGTATCGCAAAAAGTGCCAGTCATGTCGTCTGGAAGCACCCAAGAGCCTTGGGGGTTGCATTGAAAGACTACTTCTTCGTTTGTCTCTGTTTCATATTCTCCCATAAGCCCTTCAAATATTTCTGTAAGCAGTATCTCGAATTCGATTCCTTCCTCGTCAGGCAATTCATCAGGGATGCACCCTTGCACATCTTCAGTCATGGGGCGAGTAGCAAAGTTACTGGTGACGACTCCTGTATTTCCTGACTTTTTCCAATTACAACCATCATAAGTCCAACCGCTATTATCGTTTTCGCTGGACTCAGAGTCATCATTGCTTTTTTCAGTACAGCCTTCAAGGCAAAGACAAGCAAAAGTCGCGATGAAAAAGATAGCAACTATCGCCATAAATTTAATTTTGACATGCATAAGATTTTCTGGAATAGGGTAGT
>CAYSHR010000025.1:0-15242 GCA_964430795.1 uncultured bacterium | reverse complement strand
CAGGCACCAGGCCGTTTTAGCCATGACTATGGCAGGCCAAGTTTTCCAATATTTTATCATACCGGGACTAAATATAATTTTTGTGGCGAAAGCCGCGCCAATAAATGGTGATAAAACAGATAGAATGTTTGGTCTAAAAAACAATATGGGCGTATTTATTTCCTTGCTAAAGGCTTTTCTTACCCATATGGATTCCCTTCCCCATGCCATGGAGTGGTCTATCATGGTGGAAAAAGAGTTCCTGCCGCCATGATGGAGGCATTGGGCGACAGGTTCTAAGTATGGAATAATACCCGTTCTTTTTGCTCTAAGTACCCACTCTAAATCCTCTCCAGCCAAAATAATTGGATTGAATGGTCCAATATTATCAAAAATATCTTTTTTACATGCCATATTAAGAGCCGCGATGGTTTCAGTAAATCCGGAATCGCGATATGGTGTCTGATCAAAAAAGGAAGAGACATTATCAGCAAGGGTAAAATAGTCTGATTTTGGAAATAGAACCGCTCCACCAATCAAGTCGGCGCCTTTTTCCATTCTTTTGTCAAGGGAGTCAAGCCAGCCTGAAAGAGCCTGGCAATCGGCGTCAATAAAAGCAAGATATTTGCCTTTTGCCCTGCTTACGGCCGTATTTCTGGCTTTTCCAGGTGGTATTTTTCCTGTATGAATAGTGTGAATATTTTTATGAGAAGGAATGGAATCAGGAATGTGGCCCGCTACAATTACCTCAAAATCAAAATCAACATTTTGTGATAGAACGGACTCAATGGCACTATATGTTGAATTTTCGCCGGTTGTTGGAATACAGACAGACCATTTCAAGAATCAGATTCCCCCAAGAAGAAAAACCGCGAGAAGTTTGATTTGAATGGGATGGGTATACATATAATCAGCTTTTCCATATGGATCATCAAAAGAAAATTCCGATTCCAAAATAGAATATTCCCCTCTCAACTCAAGTCCCAACCCCCCTGCCATTACCTCTTTAAAAAAACCAAAGCCGGAACTTATGGAAATATTATTGAATTTATCGCTGGAGCTAATAGATTTTTCACCATCAAAATTGGTCGTCGTTCTGGCGGTAATCATCTGAAAACCAGGAATTATGTTAAAATATATATGGTAAGGGCCTTCTAAAAAATACCTCACATATCCTACATTAAAGTTGATTATTCCAAAACCTGTGGTGGATGGGCTGGTAATATTAGTGCCATTTACATTGATGTCGTGGTCAAATTCAACCCCGTTTAAAGAATATGACACCTCTAAAAGAACACCGTTATCAGAAAAAACCGGAATAAAGGCCAGACCGGCGGCAAGCCCCGGAATAATAGCCCCGGAATTTCTCACTTCTGATGATAGAATATCACCTGAATTATGTTCTGTGGAGGATATGTCTATATATGGTATAAGGGATAGTCCAAGGGTGGCTTGAACAAAACCTTTTGCCTTATTTGAAAAAGGCGTTTCGTTCGCAGATGGGAAGCCCTGCCCTGTGCAAATCGACGCTGAAAAAAAAGTCATTAAAAAGAGAATTAAAACAATGGTAATTTTATTTATCATAACTCCACACAAATGAAAAATGTTTATTGGAATTTAAACACCAATAACAGGGCGGGTCAAGGAATAAAGAGGCCTAAATTGTTTCACGTGAAACAATTTGCCCCATCT
Source organism: uncultured bacterium (assembly GCA_964430795.1). Classification (GTDB taxonomy): domain Bacteria; phylum Lernaellota; class Lernaellaia; order JACKCT01; family CAYSHR01; genus CAYSHR01. The sequence continues at coordinate 13,571 of CAYSHR010000025.1, read as the reverse complement.
GTTAATGTATGAATCAATTCAATATGGAGTAAATAGCAATGGATAAAAATGCAATGAGGAGAGCACTTGAATTACACCAGAAATACCCTGTGGCTGATTTGCACATAGATTTTTTGCTTACAAATTACCTCTTTGGGTACGATATATCAAAAAGGCACGGCAATTATTTTCCCTTTTCGCCCTTTGTTTATCATGCTGATATACCCAGGTTAAAGGAGGCGAATGTAAGAATAGTGGGCGCCGGCCTTGTCTGTACTCCGTTGAAATTCCTGGAAAATCGCCGATATTATCAGATAGCGGCTCAATTGGAATATTTGAAAAAAGTTTGCGAAAAACATCCTCGTGAACTTGCAATGGTTTCAAAAAAAGATGATTTTCGCATAGCTCTGGAAAATGGAGCTGTCACAATAATTCCGGGAGTGGAAGGCTCTCATTCTCTCTGTGGAAACATTGATCTCCTGGAAACCTATTATGATATGGGCGCCCGATATTGGACCATGGCTCACTTTACCGGAAATGAAGCATGCAATTGTCCAAAGGGCATTTATAATTATAATAAGCCCGGATTGACTGATTTTGGAAAGGACCTTATAGAGAGGGTTCATGCCCTTGGAATGATCCTCGATCTGGCTCATACAGAACGCCAGGCTTTTCTTGAGGCCGCGAAAATGTCGCAAAAACCGGTTATTGTAAGCCATACAGGGGTATCAGGGGCATACAAACATTGGCGAAATATCGACGATGAACAGCTAGAGGCAGAGGCAAAAACCGATGGAGTAGTGGGAATTAAGGTTGCGCCAAAATTCCTTGGAGGGAGCAAATTCCGCCCTTTATCTGATGTCGCCGACCATATTATCCATGTTGTCAAGACCATTGGCCCGGACCACGTTTCTTTCGGAAGTGACCTTGACGGTTGGATTCCAACCATGCCTAAGGGGTTCTCGGATGTTAGGGATCTATCTAAAATTACAGCGACATTATTGGAAAAGGGGTTGCCGGAGGCTGATTTAGAGAAAATTCTTCATAAAAACGTTGTTCGAGTGATAAATAAATGTCTAATATGAATAATCATGAATAAAATCGCGGAACATATTGTAAATTATAGATATATCTGGATCGCCGCCCTGATTTTCCTTACCACTGGTTTTTATCAATACAGCAAAAATATTGAAATAGAGTACAGCGCCGAGGAGATGCTTGCTAAAGATGACTTTGAGCGGCTGGAATTTAACCGATTTATAGACCATTTTGATTTTGATGAGTTTTTTATTGTTACTTTTGAGGCCAAAAACATATTTTCTCCTGAAATTCTTAATAATATTGAAAAGATATCCGGAGAAATGGAGAAAATTTCCATAGATAAAACCGGGCGGTCCTTTGATAAAATAAAAGACCTGGACAACAAAATCAGACTAAACAAGCGGGTTCTTGATTTTTTTCCGACTTGGTTAACCGGGTTATTTGGTGATTTAAGTTGGAAAATCGAGAAGCAGGAAGAGGAGTTGGATTCGATTTTTCCTCCTGTTGAAAAGCGCATCCGCCCTGTATTGAAAACCACAAATATATTGAATGTCACTGGGGTAAAGGCGACAGAGCAGGGCGTGGATATTGGGTCTTTGGCGGAAAATGGCGAGGCGCCGTATTTAGAGGAAGAAATTGCGGAATTTAAAAAGAGAGTATACAATAACCCTAATATAATCAATAATTTAATAAGCATTGATGGAAAAACGACAGCCATTGCCGTACCTATAAAAGTATATTCAAATAACCTGGGACGAGATGAAAATGGGCAAAAGGGCGCCCCTGAATATTCGAGAAAATTTCTTGACAACTACAGAAGAGAGATATCATTTTACGCGGCCGGGATTCTAAAAGACCAGGCTCGGATTGACAAGGATAAGGGGCTCACTATCGAGTATCACCTGGCGGGGGGTCCAGTATTCGCCTCCCATTACATCAATTATGTGGAGAGGGACTCGGGGATTTTTTTGCCCTTGACTATGCTTGTGATTATCGCCTTTCTTTTACTGATTTACAGAAATATCAGGGGCGCGCTTCTTCCTGTCGCGATCGTTGTGATAAGCGTGATCTGGACTTTTGGATTGATGGGAATTCTGGGTTACAGCATTACTCTTGTATCTACAATTCTCTACCCCCTGGTCCTCGTTATAGGCTTAGCCGTGGTAATTCATATCCTCAATCAATATTATGAAGAGGTATCAAACTACCATAAAAACGAAAATAATATAATAAACACTTATTTCAATGAGGGTAAACCGGCATCATTGAGGAATGGGTATAAAAAAGAGAAGCTTCTAATTATTCAGAGAGCGGTTTCTCACATTTTTGCGCCCTGCTTTTGGACCTCTGTAACCACATCCATAGGTTTCGCGAGCCTGGGCGTATCCAAAGTCGTTCCCATAGCCCAGACCGGGCTGATGGCTTCGTGGGGCGTAATGGCCACCTTCTTTGTCGCGATAATCCTGACCCCAATCATGCTCATTATTCTGCCGATACAACAAAAACCAAAACGAAGGATATTTCATTCCAACCTTTTATCAAGGATTTTAAAATCAGGCGCCGCTTTTAACGGCCGGTTTTATAAACCCGTGCTTATTTTTTCTATTTTACTTTTGATATTAACAACGTACGCCGCGACAAAAGTAAAAGCCGAAACCAACTTAAGAGAATATTTTAAAAAAGAATCCCCAATTCATTTAGCTCATTCCTTTCTTGAGGAAAAATTGGCCGGCGTCACAACCATCGAGTTCGCCATAGATGGAAAACAGAAAGACAGCCTTAAAAATCCAGCAGTTCTAAGGGCAATCGAAAAATTCCAGGAAAAAATTCTCCAAAGAGAAGCTGTTTCCAAAACCACATCCATCAGCGACCTTGTGAAAATGATGAATCAGGCTATGGGCGATGGAAAAATGGAGAATTTCAGAATCCCGGATACAAGGCAGGGGGTATCTCAGTTATTGATTTTGTTTGAACAGGATACCGCCCTGTCTTCCATGGTGGATTTCAATTATTCCTATACCTATATTTCGGCGAGGTTTCAAAATATGGGCAGCGGCGAGATTCGAGCTCTTGTGGAAGAGATAATGGCCGACGCGCCGGCCATATTCTCCGGCGTCGATGTTAATGTAAAGCCCATGGGCGCCACCTGGTTAGCGGTGCTTTTGGAAAAATATATAATTGAAGGGCAGATCAAGAGTTTCGCCCTTGCCATGTCGGTGATTTCAATCTTCATGTTCATTTTTCTCAGGTCTTTTAGCTTGGGAATGGCTGCGCTATTACCCAATATTCTGCCGATTTTCCTTACTTTGGGATTTATGGGACTGGCGAAAATCCCTATTAATCTAGCCACATGCATGGTTCCATCTATTGCCATCGGCATCGCGGTGGACGACACCATCCACTTCCTTAATCGCTATAAAAGAGAAAGAAAAAGTTCAAAAAATACCTTTGAAGCTTGCGAAAAAGTTATGACAACAACAGGGCAGGCCATAGTTCTGACCTCGGTGATCTTATTCGCGGGATTCTCGGTTTTGCTTATGTCCAGCTTTGTTCCCAATATCTATTTTGGAGCCTTGACGGCCTTTACAATGGCCTCCGCCCTTTTTGGCGATCTGGTTCTTCTTCCAGGCTTTTTGATTAATTTCAATATTAAATCCAAATAGACTTATTTATAATATATCGTTTTAAGAAGTTGCGAAAAAGAATCCGTTAAAAAGCAGTCGAAAAATATTTTGCGTTATCACCAGCAAAAATGATAGAAGTTCCAGGGACGCAATACTTAATTCCCAAAAACGGTTTCATCCGAACATATTCAATTTCCGCCAAATAGGCGCCACCCGAACACATTCGGAACACAGTCAGTTCCTACGATGTCATTTCTACTCCTGCCCCACCCTGGCGCCATCCGAACAGTTTCGTTATAATTTCAATAAGTTGCGAAAAAAGCCATAAAAAAGATTTCTAATTCCAACTAAACGTATTTATAATGTATAATTACAAGCTTATAGGTGCCGATTTAATAAGAAATTGAATTAACCAAAGTGATTTCTCGGATGGGATATTAAAATGATTAAAATCGAGGATCTGGTCCGAAGCAATCTGGTGGCCCTTGATATTGAGGCCATGAACAGAGATGATCTGTTTTCTCAACTGGCGGATTTACTAATAGAAAAAGGGCACATAGATAAGGATATCAAAAAGTCTCTAATTGGCGCCATGGCCATAAGGGAAGACCTTGGCTCCACCGGCGTCGGATTCAATATCGCCATTCCCCACGCGTACATTGATGGTGTTTCTGATTTTCTAATTTTTTTTGGAAGGCTGAAAAAGGGGATCAATTATGACGCTGAAGACGGAAAACCGGTGGATAAAGTACTTCTTATTATAGGGCCGAAACGTTTTGACACAAAGCACTTAATGATCCTCGCGAGACTGTCAAGGCTGCTTAAAGATAATGATTTCAGGGCCAGGCTGGACTCCTGCAAAACCGGGGAAGAATTTGTAAAAGCCATTCAGGATGTTGAAAGCAGGCATTAAAAAAGGAAAGTTTTGCAAGCCATATTTATTGTAATCAGCGAACCGGATACTTTGCAGGATGTCCTTACCGCGCTGCTTGAAGTTGGAGTAACAAGGGCGACTATAGTTGAAAGTCAGGGGATGGGCAGGGCGGTTATGGATCGGTTGAACATTTTTGCCGGTTTTAGAGATATCTGGAGTGGAAATTTAGGATACGGGCATACCCTCTTTACAATAGTAGAGGACGACCAGGTAGATGAAATAGCAAAAGCGGTAAAGGATATCCTTGCCGATATTGACGTTGAAAGCAAAGGAGTGCTTTTCAGCCTCCCGGTTGGAACATTCGTCTCTCTGTCGGATTAAAGGTTGGCTATGGATTTTGCCCATGGACTCATCTCCTTCCTTGCAGCCTCAAAGTCAATAATTGGGCTGATAGTCATTGCCGTAATTGCCATATTCGGTTCAAGAACATTTGAAAAAAAAACAAATATCCCCGATCTATTCAGCAGATTCTTCAGTAATGGGCTGGTTTATCTGATTCTGGGATTCGCCATGGGACCCTCCCTTCTGGGTCTTATTGACACAAAGCTTATCTCCCAGTTATCCCCTGTCATTACCGTTGGCCTTTTTTGGATCGGATTTCTTTTTGGAATCAATCTTAAATTTAAAGATTTAAAAAGAATTACCGCACCAGTTTATATACTTGCCCTTGGCCAGGCATTCTTTGTACTTTTAGTCATTGCCCCACTGTTTATGGTCTTGTTTAGATATTTTTCAGCGGAGGTCGGTCTTTTCTATGTTATGGCTTCGGCAATCACACTGGCGGCCTGTGCGTCAGGCACAGGGCAGGCTACCCTTCTCCGATTATCAAAAAGCAGGAATTTCAGAGGACCAACCGCTCAGGTATCCATCGTCAGCGCGACCCTGGATGATATTCCAGCTATAATTACCGCGGGACTTGTGACTTTCTTTCTTCATTTAAACATACCCGGTCAACCAAATTTGCCTGGGGTTGGGTGGGCGGCTCTGGGCATCGGCATAAGTCTTTTGGGCGGGTTTGTCATCGGCGTCCTATTTGATTACGTGAATAATGAGCAGTCAAGAATTCTGGTTGTCATCGGCGTCATGGCCATAGGTGGAGGCTTGTCCGCCTATTTGAATCTGTCTCCCCTTTTTATCGGCGCTGTAATGGGAATGACTTATGTAAATCTCACCGATAGAGATGACAAGGTTTTTGAGATTGTAACCAGGTATGAAAGCACTCTCTACGTCCTCTTTCTGCTTCTTGTGGGTGGAATGGTTCATATCAAGCTCGAAAATCTTCTGATTTATACTGGAATATATGTTGTTGTCAGAATTTTCGCGAAATTTGCCGGCAGCTCGTTATTCAATGTAAAAAGTGAAAAAAGCCCCAAGGCCTCGCCTCTTATTGGCTTGACTCTTCTTTCACAGGGCGGAATGGCCATCGCCCTGGCTATACATTTCATGACCGTTTACAACTCGCCCTTAACGGACACCGTAGTCTCTGTAGTAATCTTTGGAATATTGCTAAGCGAGTTTTTTGCCTCTCCGGCCGCCTTGTGGGTGGTAAAAAGGGGTAAAAAATGAAGCATGGCGTAATTACCCGGCTATATAAACGAATTGCCAGGCGTTTTCTTTCGGCCGGGTTGGTGCTTAATATTCTTGTTCTGGACATTTTAATGCTTGTGTTATTGTTCATAAACTCCTCAAACCTTGGATATTTTTCCAATGATGGAGAGTTAACCGCCTTGGCCTTCGGTTTTATTCTTATCGCCTCATTCGTATGTGGACGAATCGCCAGAAGAATTGGCCTGCCGGCTCTAACCGGATATCTTATGGCTGGTTTTGTTTTTGGACCCGAGTTGATGGGCGCCTATCTTCCCTCTTTCGCGATTCTTACACCAGAGGTTTTGCAAAACCTCTCCATATTTAACACTATCGCCCTTGGCTTGATTGCCCTTAGCGCCGGCGGCGAAATGGCTTTGGATGTCATTAGAAAAAGTTTTAAAAGCATTGTTTTTGTAAGTGTTGGACAGGGGATTGCCGCTATTTTTGTAACCGTGCCGGTGATCTTGATTGTTGGACGACAATTTTCTATCTTTTCAGGGTTGACCCTGCCATTCCTTTTGGGCGTCGCCCTTGTCTTATCCGTCATCTGTATGGCAAATTCTCCTTCCTCAACCCTGGCTCTTATTGTTGAATACAGGGCAAAAGGGCAGCTTACAACCACCAGTCTGGGCGTAACAATATTAAAAGATGTCGTTGTAATCATTATGTTTTCTTTGGCGCTGCTTGTAGCGAAGCAGCTTGGAGATTCTGAGGGCAAAATGGAGCTTGCCCTTGTCGGCACCATTGCCTGGGAGGTTTTTGGCAGCATAATAATTGGGCTCATTCTGGGCTATATTGTGGGCCAATATATAAAATATGTTGATCGGGAATCACCCATGATAATGCTCGCCATATCCTTTTTCGCCATGGAACTGGCCATCCTGCTTCACCTTTCAGGCTTATTGCTCTGCATGACCTGCGGGTTTTATGTGGTGAACTTTACAAATAGAGGGCAGATGATGATCAATGCGCTGGAAGAATATTCCCTGCCTATATTTGTACTCTTTTTTACCATAACCGGGGCGAACCTGGAGTTGTCCTCTTTAATGAAAGTCTGGCCCGCGGTGCTGCTTATTGTGGCAACCAGGACTTTGAGCATTTGGGCCGGGACAACAGGAGCTTCTGCTATTGCCAAAGACCCCCCTGTTGTGAGAAGAAATCTCTGGCTCGGATTTATTACCCAGGCGGGCGTCACTTTGGGCCTCGCGTCATTGATAAAAGAGCAAATTCCACAGATCGGCGGCCCTCTTATGACAATAATCGTGGCCGCTGTGGCCATCAACCAGATTATCGGTCCTATTGCTTTTAAGATCGCGTTGCTAAGAAGCGGAGAAGGTAAAGTTGAGTAAGGAATGACGGCATTGGGCGATGCTCATAAACTTGTCACCGCTGCTTATGATGGATTTTCTCATTTCAAGCCCAGCCATCGATCACTGACCGATTGCCATATTTTCTCATCTATGCTTGACCAAAACAGGGGCAAACTGTACCGTCGATTCAAATGGAAGAAAAACCTAAAAATTGGTTTATAAAGTACGGCAGAACTTTCTGGATGATTCTGGGAAGCCTCTGCATACTTCTTGTTATTTCATGGCGGGTTGACCTGGGTAAAACCTGGCAGACCCTAATTGGCATGGATATTTATCCCCTGATTTTGGCTGTGATCCTCGCAAGCTTCGCCAGCTACATTCTGGGTGGCTACAAGTGGATGAAAATCCTGAAAAGCCTGGGTTACAAAATCCCTTATCGGAAAATTCTCTTTGTCCGCCTTGGCAGTGAGCCTGTAAAATTCATTCTGCCCGCCAAAGCCGGCGAGCTTATACGCCCGGCTTATCTAAAAACAGAATTCGGCGTTCCTCTTCCAATTGGAATCGGTTCTCTGGGACTGGATAAGCTTTTTAATCTTTATGGCCTTCTTGTCACTTTCGCTTTAGGGGTGATGCTATCGGTCAGTCTTTTATTTGCCCTGGCCATTTTGGCAATATGCCTATTGCTCATGATATTGGTTCATCGCGCCTCCCGCCCAATATCCGACTTGTTGGAAAAAAAACCGGGCAGGATATACAAAGCTCTTGCCCGCCTTCTGGCAACATTGCACAAACTCACCCTGGCCCAAACCCTCTTCCAACTGGTTTTAGGCTGGACCTTTCTTTTTACCGAGATTTGCACCGGATACCTTGCCCTAACCGCGGCGGGGGTGGACGTCTCCCTGGTGGAGGCCATGACCTATCTACCCGCGGTCATACTCCTTGTTCAAGTCCCTGTGACCATCAGTGGAATTGGCACAAGAGAAGCAGGCATGGTTGCCTTTTTTATCTCCTTGGCCACCAGGGAAACTCTTTTTGCGGTGGGCATTGCATATACGGTGGTGGAGTTGATTATACCGGTGATGCTGGGGCTGCCCTTTATGAGTTTACTTGTGGGGCGGGTAGATTGGAAAAGCCTCCCCGGAATAGCCCGGAATGGGTGATTGAATCCCCTTTGAAAAAATGTTATCCAGTAATTCTATTGAATATGGAGGATATTCAGGTGGTTGACATAAGCGTCGTCATACCTTGTTATAATGAGTTTGAGAGCATAAACCCTCTCTATGAAAAGCTTTTACCGGTTCTTGAAAAAACCGGGGGCGCCTTTGAGATTCTCTATATTGATGACGGGTCGTCTGACGGAACTTTTGAGAAGTTGTCAGAGCTTCACGAAAAAGACAAAAGGTGCAAGGTGGTAAAATTCAGGGGAAACTTTGGCAAATCCGCCGCGCTCCAGGCTGGATTTTCCGAGGCTTTGGGAGAGGTGGTGATTACCATGGACGCGGATCTCCAGGATGATCCTGAGGAAATCCCCGCCTTTTTAAAGATGATCGACCAGGGCTACGACATGGTTTCAGGATGGAAAAAGATTCGCCATGACCCTGCTGAAAAAAGGCTGCCAAGCAAGCTTTTCAATTTTATGACTTCCAGACTATCCGGCTTAAAGCTTCATGATTTTAATTGCGGATTCAAAGCATACAAAAAAGAAGTTTTAGGCGAGATAGATATCTATGGCGAGATGCACAGGTTCATTCCGGTTCTTGCCTACAAAAAGGGTTTTAAGGTGGGAGAGTTGACGGTTCGCCATCACAAAAGGGAATTTGGCAAGAGCAAATATGGAATTGAGAGATATCTGCGCGGCGCCACAGACCTTATCACCATTCTGTTCCTTACAAAATATTTGAAAAGGCCGGCCCACTTTTTTGGCGGCTCAGGTCTTCTGGTTTCCGGCACCGGGGTTCTGATAAATCTCTATCTATCTGTTTTATGGTTTGCCGGCCAACGCCCTATTGGCAACCGACCCCTGTTTTTTCTTGGGATTCTTCTCGTTATTACCGGGGTTCAGCTTTTCTCCATAGGCTTGCTTGGCGAAATGCTTGTAAAAGCCAGAGCCAGGGCGGACAAGGAATATTCCATTGAGACCTGCCTGAAATGAACAGAAAAAGCATTTTTAGCCTGTTAAAATATCTAATGACCGCCGCGGCCCTGGGATTTTTAGCCTATGCCATCTGGTTTAGTTGGGAGCAGATAAAAGGGCAGGCATTCACCCTTCGCCCTCTATATCTGGCGGCCTCAGTGTTTTTCTGCTTACTTTTCTTTTTTGTCCAGGCCATGGGCTGGAAATGGTGCATGGGGAATCTGGCAAAGGATGTAGGCGCCGGGCCGGCCTGCTCCTCCTGGTTTATATCCCAGGTGGTAAAATATGTTCCGGGAAAAGTCATGCTCCCTCTTTATAGAATTATGTACGGCGCGCGAATGGGAGTGGAAAAATCAAAGGTTCTTCTCTCTCTTATGGTTGAGCTTGTCCTTATGACAGTATCCTCCACCCTTGTTTTTCTTCTGACGGTTCCCTTTTTATCCGAAAAAATTCACGGTTATCTTTCGTGGCCTCTATTGATAATCACATGTGCCGGGGGCCTTTTCGTAATTCATCCAAAAGTGATGAATTTCGGCGTGAACCTGGCGCTGAAGGTCGCCAAAAGAGAGCCGGTGGAAATAAAATTCAAGTATCGATCATTGATCGGGCTTTTGGCGTTTTTTATTATGGGCTGGATTTTATATGGAATTTCCGCGGCTTTTTCCATATTGGCTGTTACCGATCCCTGGTCCTGGAACATGGACTTTCTTTTAATAACCATAGGGATTTTCACCATAAGCTGGACAGTGGGATTTCTAAGTTTTCTTACTCCCGGTGGCGCGGGAGTCAGAGAATTTTTCCTCGCCATCGTTCTTTTACCCTATATGTATCCCGCCCTTGATATCTCCATTAGCGAAGCAGGGGCAATTTCACAAAACGCCCCCCTGGTTTTGGTGGTGGCGGTATTTTCGAGGCTTGTCTGGATGTTCGCCGAGATTATCGGCGCTTTGATTACCCTGCCGTGGAAACCCGGGATTATTGAGCAAGGGGGAAATCTGAAAGAGGCCGGCGGATGAAAAAAAAGGGCATGGAAGAGATAGAGATAAAACATGTCCGACTTCTTCTGGCTCTTGTTCTTGTTTCTGTTTTTTTTCTCCATTTTATTAATATCGCCGACCCTATTGCCGATGACCAGAGTTGGAATCAATGCAGCGCGGCTACCGTGGCCCGCCATTTTCAACTTGACGGAATCGATTTTTTTCATACCAGGTGGGACGTTCTTCACAAAGGGAGCGCGGCGCCTAGAATCGAGGTCGAGGAGGCCCCGATTTATCACGTGATGATAGCGACCATGACCCAGCTTTTTGGAGATGTGCCCTTTTGGGGTAGAATCATCTCAAGCCTCTTTGGAATATTGGCGGGAATATATCTATTCCTTCTGGTAAAAAATAAAGCAGGGGAAGGGCCGGCGTTATTCTCCGTGATTTTCTTTATTCCGGCGCCCTATCCATTTTATTTTTTCAGAACCGTGATGTCCGATCCGGGAATGATATTTTTTATTATCGCCGCCGTCTATCATTTTGATCTCTATTGCGAAAATGAGAAATCCAAAGACGCGCTGATAGCCGCGGCTTTTACCTCCCTTGCCGGTTTATTCAAGCCCTTTGCCCTGCATATCGGCCTCGCGTTTCTAATTATGGCCGTAATAAAATTCAGATGGACAATATTTAGAAGGCCGGTTTTATATCTCTTCGCGATTATCGCTCTGGCGCCACCTGTCCTCTGGGTGATGTGGGCCGCGAAAACAGGAACCCTTGGCGGCGTCACAGATGGGCGGAGTGTAGTGGCCGCGCCCCACTTATGGGGAAAGTTAAGCCTTCTCTGGGATCCAAGCTGGTACTTCAAACTCCAGGGGCGGCTTTTTGACCGAATGTCCACGCCGGTTGTGTCAATTTTGGCCCTTGGCGCCATATTTACAAAAGAGGGTAGAAAAAAAGGGAAATTGTTTTTCATCTGGCTTTTATCTGTGGCTTTTTATATGGCTGTTGTCCGCTCGGGAAACCAGGGGCACAATTATTATCAGCTTCCGGCGAGCCCGGCTTTTGGGGCGCTGGGGGCCATCGGCTTCATGGTGATTTTGAAGAAAACCGGGGAGAAATTCAGGATGCCCCTTTTTGCTCTTATTGTGCTAGGATTTTTTATTGTCTCGTTCATATATACGATTCCTCACTTTTCTAAGGACCTATCAAGCCATATAGCAGGTGAAATGGCGGCAAAACATACAAATCCGGGAGATAAAATATTGGTGATGGACCCAGGCGTCACCAGAAAAAACCAGGTGATATTTTCATCCGGTCGGGAGGGGTGGCATTTTAACTACTTGAAGATTGATCACCTATGGGAGTATAAAGAGCTTGGCGCGAAAGTAGTGGTTCTTGTTATTGAGCAAAGCCAGATGGAAAAGGCGGAAGAGATGATGAAACATCTTGCCGGCAATTATCTTCTGCTTGAAAAATCTTCCGGGGAATTCAATCACAGGAGCGCCAAGGCAAAAAACAGGCGACACAACATTTTGATATATAAATTGTGACAATATTTTTAGTTTTTTATGAAAAACCTGATCCATAGAATAAAGCAGATAATCATCATCGCCCTTATGATTCTTGTGGGGGCGGTGGTATGGCATGAATACCCCTGGCCCGCGGAACCAACCGGACCTCAGAAACTTTTCGCGGACCTTTCAAATCCGCCCAAGGGCAAATCCTCCGGCCCCTGGAATTTTATCAGCGCCGGCAGAAAAGGACATCATCAGCAGGGCGGGCACACTCTTTTTAATATGAAAGAAAATCGCGACGGAAAGGACGTTACCGCAAAAGGAGAGGTCAAAATCACGATTCCCGAAAAAGCATTTTTGACCTTTGATCTTTTCGTACCGCCTCTTCTTTTAATGGATTACAAATCCAAGATTCACTTCTCCATAATGATTCAGGATGGAAACGGCGAGTCGGACACTGTTTTTGATTACCATTACAGACAGGACTGGATAGCTTTTGTCTTGAATGAAATCAGGCAGAGAACCCAGATGGATTATGAGTTTATTGACAGGTTCAGGCATTTTTCCGTGGACCTTTCAAAATTCGCCGGTCAAAAAGTAACGATGGTTTTCAAGGCCACCGGCAAGGCGCCCCCTGCTGAAAGTTATGAGGATGACCTTGCCCTTCTTATGTCTGATAAGGAGAAGGATGGCGATATTTCTCCTCTGGCTAAATATATTTATAAGTCGGGAACAAAATTCAAAGAAGGTTTCAACTTTATCTCACCTAGGATATGGGCGGAAAAAGAGCGTGGGGAGAATGATTTTAACGTGGTTCTCTGCTTTGTGGATGCTCTTCGCCCGGACGCTCTCTCGGTTTATGGTTACGAAAAAGAGACAACACCCAATATCGCCGCTTTGGCAAAAAAAGGCGCGGTTTTTGAAACAGTTTACGCTCCTGGCAATGGCACCCGAAACAGCATAACCGCGGCTTTAACCGGCAGATATACATCGACCCTGGGAATCCCCTTTTTCAGGTGGGACCTTACCGAACAAGAAAAAGTCGGGTTCAAGCTTCTGACCGGAGAGGGAAAAGGCGCTGTGCCCTCTTTACCCAGGTACATGTCCCAAAATGGATATTCCACCGCCTTTATCGGCAGCAACCCGTTTATTTTTCCGGGCAACTATATCGCCGCCGATCTGGGTTTTTCTTTAAACGAAAGCTTGAACCATCGCAAGTTTGATACTGTGGGCATCGCGAAAAGAGCCATCAATTTTATCGACGCAAACAGACAACGCCCATTTTTTCTCTATCTTCATTTTGATAATTGTCACGGTGATTTCAGACCGCCCAGGAAATACAAGAAGAAATTCGCCAGGGTTGACGGCGAAAAGGGCGCCAACTGGCCCGCTGATTATGATAGTGACCTGGCTTATGCCGATGAAAAAATCGGCGAGATACTCAACCACCTGGAAAACCTCGACCTTA
>CAYSHR010000024.1:6372-15248 GCA_964430795.1 uncultured bacterium | reverse complement strand
TATTCCAAAATTTTCGTTACAACGCCGGCGCCTACAGTCCTGCCCCCTTCGCGGATGGCAAAGCGCAGGCCCTCTTCCATGGCGATGGGAGTGATAAGATCACCGCTGATGGTCACGTTTTCGCCGGGCATGACCATCTCAATGCCCTCAGGAAGATTGACTACCCCGGTTACGTCGGTGGTGCGGAAATAGAACTGGGGACGATAACCGTTAAAGAAGGGTGTGTGACGACCCCCCTCCTCTTTACTTAGAACGTAAACCTCACCCTCGAATTTTACGTGGGGCTTGATGGAGCCGGGAATGGCAACAACCTGGCCCCGCTGAATCTCGTCACGTTTTATACCACGAAGAAGAAGGCCCACATTGTCGCCGGCCTGCCCTTGATCAAGAAGTTTACGGAACATCTCAACTCCGGTGCAAACCGTTTTACGGGTATCTTTGATGCCGATGATCTCAACCTCGTCGGAAACGTGGATAACGCCGCGCTCAACACGCCCTGTAGCTACCGTGCCCCGACCGGCAATGGAAAAAACGTCCTCGACGGGCATAAGAAAGGGCTTGTCGATTTCACGTTCAGGCATGGGCACATGTTCGTCAAGAGCCTTGACCAACTCAACTATCGAGGCTTCACCGATCTCAGGGTCGGTGTCCTGCATGGCCTTGAGAGCCGAGCCCTTGACAACCTGGGTGTCATCACCGGGGAATTCGTACTTGTCAAGAAGCTCACGAACCTCAAGCTCCACAAGCTCAAGAAGCTCTTCGTCATCTACAAGGTCAACCTTGTTAAGGTAAACGATGATTACAGGAACACCAACCTGGCGAGCCAAAAGAATATGCTCGCGAGTCTGGGGCATGGGGCCGTCGTCGGCGCCCACAACCAAAATAGCGCCATCCATCTGAGCGGCGCCGGTGATCATGTTCTTGATATAATCAGCATGTCCAGGGCAATCAACATGAGCGTAATGACGATTTTCAGACTCATACTCGACATGAGAAGTGGAGATGGTCAGAATCTTCATCTCGTTACGACGGCCCTGGGAAGCGCTGGCTTTGGCTACTTCATCATAAGTAATGGCCGTGGCAAGACCCTTCTTGGCCATAACCGTGGTTAAAGCGCTGGTCAATGTGGTTTTGCCATGGTCGATGTGACCGATGGTACCTACGTTTACGTGGGGCTTGGTCCGTTCAAATTTCGCCTTGGCCATGATATCCTCCCTTAAATAGGCCCTTTTTCTTTTACGCTTTGGCGTAAAAAATTAAACCGAATCGGAGTAAGTTAGTATCCTCTCATTTTAGTAACTATCTGTTCGCTGACCTGGGTTGGAACGACTTCATATCTGGCGAATTGCATGGTGTGAGTCGCCCTGCCTTGTGTCAACGACCTTAAATCCGTTGAATAACCGAACATTGTCGCAAGAGGAATTTCCCCTTGAAGCACCTGAACATCTCCTCTGAGATTCATTCCCTTTATCTGCCCTCTCCTGGCGTTGAGGTCGCCTATAACGTCGCCGGTAAATTCTTCCGGCGCCACAACTTCAACTGCCATTACCGGCTCCATAAGCAAAGATTTTCCTTTTTTCAGCGCTTCATTAGCGGCTATTGTAGCCGCCGCCCGAAAAGCGATCTCAGAGGCGTCAACTTCGTGAGTACCGCCCCCGGTTAAAACCGCTTTGACGTTCATAACCGGGTAACCGGCAAGATATCCAACAGAAAGGGCGTCTTTTATTCCCTGTTTAACCATAGGTACATATTCTTTTGGGACCTGATCCCTTGAGGTCTTGTTCTCAAACATAAAACCTGATCCTGATCGACCGGGTTCAAATTCCAGAACAACGTGACCAAAAAGTCCGCGACCGCCAATCTCCTTGATATATTTCTCTTCCACTGTCACCAACCTGGAAATCGTCTCTTTGTAAGCCACCTGTGGTTTTCCAACATTGGCGTTTACCATAAATTCCCTGAGGAGGCGGTCAACAATAATCTCAAGATGAAGTTCCCCCATTCCCGAGATTATGGTCTGCCCTGTATCCTCATCGTAGCTGACGTGAAAGGAGGGGTCTTCCAGAGCCAATTTAGCAAGACTTTCGCTCAACTTCTCCTGGTCCGCGTTGGTCTTGGGCTCAATGGCGATGAATATGACCGGATCCGGCAGGTCAAGTCCTTCATAAACCACCTGCTTGCCAACCTCTGTCAGGGTGTCGCCGGTGCTGGCTGTTCTTAAGCCAACCATAGCCACAATGTCTCCGGCGGAAACGATTTTTACTTCCTCCCGCTTGTTGGCGTGGAGTTTGAGAAGTTTGCCTATTCTTTCCCGCTTCTGTTTTGTGGCGTTCAAGACCGTGTCACCGCTCTTTAGAGAGCCTGAATAAACTCTGACAAAGGCCAGATTACCCACGTAGGGGTCGTTTATCAGCTTGAAAACCAATCCGGAGAAACTTTCCGATTTGTCAACTTTCCTGGCCTCTTCCTTTCCATTTCTGGGGTTGATCCCCACTATTGGGGGAACATCGAGAGGGCTTGGCAGATAATCCGCCACGCCATCCAGAAGAGGTTGAATGCCTTTGTTTTTAAAGGCGGCGCCGCAAAAAACCGGAACCAGTTTAAGTTCCAAAGTTCCTTTTCTGACAACTTCCCGGATTTTACCGGCGGCTATTTGCCCATCATCGAGAAAAGCCGTGGCTATTTCATCGTCAATATCCGCGAGTTTTTCCAGCATCCCGCTTCTGTGCTGTTCGGCTGATTGTAAAAGATCGTCAGGGATTGATTCTTCTTTGAATTGGGCTCCTAGTGATGAATCGTCCCAAATAATCGCTTTCATTTCCATAAGATCAACAACCCCTCGAAAATCAGCCTCAATCCCAATGGGAAGCTGAAGTAACAGAGGGTTTGCCCCAAGCCTGCTTTCCATCATCTTTACCGCCCTTTTTGGGTCGGCGCCAATTCGGTCAAGCTTGTTAATAAAAGCGATTTTAGGAACCATGTACTTATCGGCCTGCCGCCAAACAGTTTCTGATTGGGGCTCAACTCCTCCAACTCCGCAGAAAACCGCTATTGCTCCATCAAGAACTCTCAGGCATCGCTCCACTTCCATGGTGAAGTCAACGTGTCCCGGCGTATCCAGGATATTGATACGATAATCGTTCCAGAAGCATGTAGTGGCGGCGGAAGTGATGGTAATGCCTCTCTCCTGCTCCTGAGGCATGTAATCCATCTGAGCCGTGCCATCGTGCACTTCGCCGATTTTGTGAGTTATACCGGTGTAATACAGGATTCTTTCAGTGACAGTGGTTTTACCGGCGTCAATATGCGCCATGATCCCGATATTTCTGGTTTTTGAAAGCAAAGCATTCTTAACCGCCACCGAAGGTCCCCTTTACTGGCATAGCGCCAAAGCTCATGATCCTATAAACACATTTTCAAAGATAAAGAGCGTTTTTGGACTATCAATCCCAAAGCCCGTTCCCGGGGCTTTAAATACATTTCAATATTATCCCGTTATTTAAGCTGGAAGTTTTAAACACCACTGACAGGGCAAACATGCCCGGGTTGGGAGGAATATAGTCTCCAGATTCCGCAAAGCGGTTTTTCGTAGAAGTTATATTCGGCCCTGGTGTTGACGAACTTCCCTCTGTTCGCTCGCGGGCAGAGCTTTTTCCACCCTCTATAACAGGACTCGATCGTAAAACCGCAGGATAGGCCGCGGCCTTCGAACACCGAAGTATCTTCGGTTGACTTGATATAGTTTTTTCAAAACTTTGTAACCGAACTGGTTGATAATTCAACTTTTTTCGTCAAAACAACCAGTTAACCGGTTAAGGAGTGGGTCTTTTATCAAAAAACAAATAGAAAATCAAGGACTTTTTTCAAAAAGACCAATTTCTTTCCTAGGCCGGTTTTTCCGGCATAATCACCAAAAAATACGCCCGAAACGAATATACAATATCTTGTTTCGAGCGTACCTGATTCTACCATTTATAGTGGCTGAACGCCTTATTCGCTTCCGCCATTTTATGAGTGTCCTCTCTCTTTTTAACAGAGGAACCCCTGTTGTTTGAAGCGTCAAGAAGTTCGGAAGCCAGTTTTTCCCTCATATCTTTTTCGCCGCGCTTTCTTGAAAAGCCGATTATCCAGCGAAAAGCCAGGGCTTGTCTTCTGTCGGGCTTGATTTCAATAGGCACCTGGTAGGTGGAGCCGCCTACCCGCCGGCTCTTTACCTCAACCACCGGTTTTACGTTTTCAATAGCAGTTTTGAAAACCTTTACGGGCTCCTCTTTTGAGCGTTTCTCAATAAGTTCAAAAGCGCCGTAGACAATTCTTTCAGCGACACTTCTCTTCCCGTCAAGCATAAGGCCGTTAATAAACTTGGATACAAGTTTGTCGCCATACTTTGGGTCCGGCAGAGGGACTCTCTTTTCCACACTTCCTTTGCGAGGCATAATCGCTCCCGGTTCTTATTTCGGTTTTTTTGTACCGTATTTGCTTCTACTGCGCCGCCTGTTTTCAACACCGGTGGCGTCAAGGGTTCCGCGAAGAATATGATATCTGACGCCCGGAAGGTCCTTTACCCGGCCACCCCTGATAAGCACCACTGAGTGCTCCTGAAGATTGTGACCCTCCCCTGGTATGTAAGCGGTTACTTCAATACCGTTGGTCAACCGAATACGGGCGACCTTGCGAAGGGCGGAGTTGGGTTTTTTCGGGGTTGTAGTGTATACTCTTGTGCAAACACCACGCTTTTGAGGACAGCTTTTCAGAGCCGGAGCGCTAGTCTTCTTTAAAACAGGTTTTCTTGGTTTTCTAACCAACTGATTAATAGTGGGCATATAATACCTTCCAGTAACTCCTATTGATAACAAGGGCAAATGCCCAATATTCCCAACCAAAGGACGCAGATTATTAACAGGCTTTCATTTAACTGTCAAGCCCTTTTTCGCCGTCAATATCATCATCATCAAAGAGAAATTCCTCATCAGCGATAAAGTCTTCCTCTTCCTCAATGACCTCCGGCGGCAAGTCAACGTCAATATCCAAATCGGAATAGGACGGGATTCCGGTGCCGGCAGGCACAAGGCGCCCCATAATTACATTCTCTTTCAGGCCTCTGAGGTAATCTATTTTTCCAGCGATGCTTGCTTCAGTGAGAACCTTGGTGGTCTCCTGGAAACTCGCCGCTGAGATAAAACTCTCTGTAGAAAGGCTTGCCTTTGTAATGCCAAGAAGCATGGGTTTGCCCTGAGCGGGTTTGCCCTTGGAAGCCATCACTCTCTGGTTTTCCTCTTCAAACAGGAACTTCTCAACCTCCTGTCCATACCTGAACTTTGTGTCGCCGACTTCCGAGATTCTTACTCTGCGAAGCATCTGGCGAACAATGACCTCGATGTGTTTATCGTTTATCTTGACGCCCTGAAGCCTGTAGACTTCCTGGACTTCATCCACCAGGTATTTTGCCAACTCTTTTTCACCAAGGACCACCAGGATGTCATGGGGATTGGAAGAGCCGTCCATAAGGGGTTCACCTGCTTTTATAAAGTCGCCTTCGTGAACGCTGATATGTTTACCTTTTGGAATAAGATAATCTTTCGGGTCGCCAATATCAGGGGTGACGATCACCTTTCTTTTTCCCTTTGTGTCGTCGCCAAAGGAGATATGTCCGTCAATCTCTGTAATTATGGCGAACTCCTTGGGCTTTCTGGCCTCAAAAAGCTCGGCGACTCTGGGCAGTCCCCCTG
This sequence comes from uncultured bacterium, assembly GCA_964430795.1. GTDB lineage: Bacteria > Lernaellota > Lernaellaia > JACKCT01 > CAYSHR01 > CAYSHR01. Next base: position 9,519 of record CAYSHR010000024.1, on the reverse strand, counting down.
TAATATCCTTGGTTTTTGTCGTGGCTCTGGGTATCTTGGCCACAACATCCCCCGCTCTTACTTCCTCCCCCTCGCTGATATATATGTTGGCGCCCACAGGCAGCAGATACCTGGCATCCCTTTTGGAGTTGGGTATTTTCAGGGTGCGTCCTTTGGGATCCTTGATGGATACCCTTGGGCGAAAACTGGCGTCTTTAGGCTCGGCGATAACCTTGCGCGAGAGACCTGTTACTTCGTCAAGCTGTTCGCTCATGGTGTCTCCCTCGGCAATATCACCGAATTTCACAACACCATCAACATCAGTCAGAATCGGGTTTGTATAGGGGTCCCATTCAGCGATAAGCTGCCCTGGTTCGACCCTGTCGCCCTCAGCGACTCGAAGCAACGCGCCATAAACGAGGTTATATTTTTCCCGCTCACGACCATCAAGATCCCTGATAATCAATTCGCCGTTTCTGTTCATGACAATCAGGTGGTTTTCTTTGCTAACAACTGTATTGACGTTGTTAAATTTAATAATGCCGGGGTTTCTGGCCTCAAGGTTTGACGCCTCGACCTTTCTACTGGCCGTACCGCCGATATGGAATGTACGCATGGTAAGCTGTGTTCCGGGCTCACCTATGGACTGGGCGGCAATAACGCCGATGGCCTCACCAAGATTAACCAGAGTGCCTCGGGCAAGATCACGCCCGTAACAGAGAGCGCAAATTCCTCTTCTTGCCTGGCATGTAAGAACCGACCTGATAAGAACTTTGTCGATGCCGGAAGATTCGATCCTGTGAATCGCCTCCTCGTCAATATGCTCATTGGCTTTTACCAGAACCTCGTCAGTAACAGGGTCGCGAATGTCCCTAAGGGCAACCCTGCCCAAAATACGATCGCCAACGTGCTCGATAATCTCACCGCCCTCGACAAGGCTTGAGACATAAATTCCATCAAGAGTCCCGCAATCATGGGTGGCAACCGAAACATCCTGAGCCACGTCCACCAGCCTTCTAGTAAGGTAACCTGAATTGGCTGTTTTTAACGCGGTGTCCGCAAGACCTTTTCTGGCGCCGTGGGTGGAGATGAAATACTGAAGAACCGACAGCCCTTCTCTGAAATTGGCGATAATCGGAGTATCAATAATTTCACCGGAGGGCTTGGCCATAAGACCACGCATGCCGGCAAGCTGGCGAATCTGGGCGGTGGAGCCCCTGGCTCCGGAATCGGCCATCATGTAAATGGAGTTGAAACTGGGAACACGGATTTTTTCGCCTTTTGTATCCTTGATCTCCTCGTTGCCCAACTGTTCCATCATCTCCTGAGTAATTTCCTCACCGGCCTCAGCCCAAATATCAATGACTTTATTGTAGCGCTCGCCTTCAGTAATAAGGCCGTCCCGGTACTGATCCAGAATTTCGCCAACAGATTTATTTCCCTTATTGATTATTCGTTCCTTGGCAAAAGGAACTTCCATATCGTCAATGCAGATGGAGAGTCCGGCCTTTGTGGCGCTTTCAAAACCAAGAGTTCTTAATTTATCAGCAAGAATTACCGTGGCCTTGTTTCCCGCGGCCCTGTAGCAGTTGTCGATAAGTTCAGCCAGTTGCTTTTTGCCAAGGACCCTGTTTACCACATCAAAGGACATGGATTTGGGAATGATCTCCCACAAGAGAATTCTACCGACTGTGGTGTTATGGGTTTCACCATTGACGCGGCATTTAATTCTTGCCTGGAGATTGACTTTCTCAGCGGCATAAGCGGCGTGAACCTCGTCCGGGGAGGAGAATATTTTTCCTTCTCCAAGAACGCCGATTTTTGGTCTGGAGATATAGTAAATACCAAGAACCATATCCTGGCTGGGAACGATAATCGGCTTGCCGTGAGCAGGAGAGAGGATGTTGTTTGTGGACATCATCAACACCCTGGCTTCAATCTGGGACTCTATGGAAAGAGGAACATGAACCGCCATCTGGTCACCGTCAAAGTCGGCGTTAAAAGCTGAACATACCAAAGGATGAAGCTGAATTGCTTTCCCCTCGATAAGAACAGGTTCAAAGGCCTGAATACCTAAACGGTGTAGAGTGGGGGCACGATTAAGAAGAACCGGATGCTCCTTTATAACCTCGTCAAGAATATCCCAGACCTCGGCCTGCTCTTTTTCCACCATCTTCTTGGCGCTCTTGATGGTGGTTACGAAACCCCTGGCCTCAAGCTTGTTAAAGATGAAGGGCTTGAACAGTTCCAAAGCCATCTTCTTTGGCAGTCCGCACTGGTGAAGCCTGAGCTCCGGACCAACGACAATAACGGACCTGCCTGAATAATCAACGCGTTTTCCAAGAAGATTCTGGCGAAAACGACCCTGCTTTCCTTTGAGCATGTCTGAAAGAGATTTGAGGGGCCGTTTGTTAGGTCCGGTAATAACCCGCCCTCTTCTACCATTGTCAAACAGAGCGTCCGTTGCCTCCTGAAGCATTCTCTTCTCGTTTTTGATGATAATTTCAGGGGCGGAGAGCTCCTGAAGCCTCTTCAGGCGATTGTTTCTGTTTATTACCCGCCTGTAAAGATCATTCAGGTCTGAAATGGCGAACCTTCCACCATCCAGGGGAACTAACGGGCGAAGGTCAGGGGGAATCACTGGAATTACATCAATGATCATCCATTCAGGGCGATTATCCGATTCTAAAAAATTTTCAAGAACCTGGAGTCTTTTTGCCAGCTTCTTTCTTTTGGCCTCACTGGTGGCGCTTATCATCTCTTCACGAACGGTCCTTGACTCCTCGCCAAGTTTGACGTTTGAGAGCATCTCCTTAATGGCTTCGGCGCCCATGCCGGCCTTGAAGGTCTGATCACCAAGAGCCAGAGTTTCTCTATATTGCTCCTCGGAAATCAACTCGCCTTTTTTGTGGGATGTCTTTCCAGGGTCAATAACAACGTACATCTCAAAATAGAGAACTTTCTCCAACTCCTTAAAGGTTTTGTCAAGAAGGTTTCCAATACGGGAGGGCAGACTCTTTAAAAACCATATGTGAGCCACAGGGGTGGCGAGTTTAATATGTCCCATGCGGTCGCGGCGCACTTTACTTTGAATAACCTCAACACCGCACTTTTCACACTTGATGCCCCTGTGCTTCATCCGTTTGTATTTGCCGCAGTTGCATTCGT